>JACMOE010000678.1 GCA_014378185.1 Gemmatimonadaceae bacterium
ACCCCGCGGCCGCGCATGTCCGACTCCACAGTCTTCTCTCGTCCCACGCGCGCGTCGCCAGGTGCAATGGTCTCGCCCGGTGCCGCGCCAGTGCCGCGCGCATCTCGGCCAGTCAACCGGGATTCGCTGCGGCCCGTTCCCGACACGTCGCGCCCCGAGCGCAACACCAGCAACCCTTTCAAGATTCCGCCGCGCTCATGACCTGGCTACCCACCGACTGCCACGCTCACTCGACCCACTCCGACGGAGCGATGAGCGTGGCCGAGGTGGTCGCACGCGGCGCGGCGCTCGGCGTTCGCGTCACCATCAGCGATCACATCTCGCGCGAAGCGCCCACCACGGTGGACTCCGTGGCAGCGATCGAGCACTATCTCGACGACCTCAATCAGTACGACGTGCTGCGCGGCGGGGAGTTCTGCTGGCACGACGCGCTCTGGCGCGAGTTGCCGCCGGCACTCCTGCGGCGCTTCACCCACCGCGTGGGTTCGCTGCACGCCGTTCGACTGCTGAACGGCTCGTACTTCCGCGCCTTCAGCCAGGTGATGCCGGCGGACCTTCCGCCTCACGTCTACATGGAAGCGCACGTCGCCTCGCTGGAAGCACTCGCCGGCGAGATGCCGGTGGACGTCCTCGCGCATCCCACGCTCGTCCCGCCACCGCTGCGAACCATCCATCCGCACGAGCTGTGGACGGAGGCGCTCGAGGAGAGAGCGGTGCACGCCCTTGTTGTGGGTGGCCAGGCGTTCGAGATATCCAATCGCTATCCGCCGCACGAACGACTTGTGCGGCGGGCGGCTGACGCGGGCGTGCGCCTGTCGCTCGGGTCTGATGGACATGCCCGCGAGCAAGTTGCAAATATCGCGGCGCCGCTGGCGCTCGCGCGAAGGATCGGCGTGTCGGACGACGCCCTGTACGATCCCGCGCGCCACGGATCGCGCACGGGAGCGTACACCGAGTGACGCGATACCACGCGGCGTGGGTGCTGCCCGTGGTATCGGAGCCACTGCGCAATGCGACGGTGGTCGAGCAGGGGGGCCGCATCGTGTATGTCGGTCCGCGAGGCAGCGCTCCGGACGGCGGTGAGGATGTCGAGCTTGGCGAGGTGATGCTGCTGCCAGGTCTCGTGAATGCCCACTGTCACCTCGAACTCACCGCGATGCGCGGCTTCCTGGACGGATTGGCCTTTCGCGACTGGATCGTCCGGCTCACAGCGGCGCGACGCGCGATCCTCACACCAGGCATGCTGCTCGATGCAGCTCGCCTCGGCATTGACGAAGGCCTTCGACACGGCGTCACGACCTTTGCGGACACCGGGGACACGGGAGCCGGATTCGACGCGATGCTGGAACGCGGCGTGCGCGGCGTGTGCTACCGTGAAGTCTTTGGACCGGATCCGGCCCAGTGCGACGAGGCGATCGCAGCGCTGGCGACGAAGGTTGCCGAAATGCGCCAGCGCGTCACGCCACTCGTCGCGGTGGGCGTGTCGCCGCATGCCCCGTACACCGTCTCCGACGCGCTGTTTCGCGCGACTGCGCTGTTCGCACAACAGCACGAGCTGCCCCTCGCCGTCCACATCGCCGAGTCGGCGATGGAACGCGATCTGGTGGTGCAGGGTGCCGGAGTATTCGCCGAGGGCCTGCGGGCGCGCGGCATCCACGTGGCGCCGCGGGCGCGCACGCCTATCGCCCTGCTGGAGTCACTCGGCGTATTGCAAGCGCGCGCCCTGCTCATTCATTGCGTGCACGTGGATGCGGATGACATCGGCGCCATCGCGCGCCATGGCTGCGCCGTGGCGCACTGTCCGGCGTCGAACGCGAAGCTGGGGCATGGCATCGCTCCCCTCGCCGCGTTGCTGGCGGCGGGCATCACGGTGGGCATCGGCACCGATTCCGTGGCGAGCAACGACCGGATGGACCTGCTGGAGGAAGCCCGGCTCGCGACGCTGATGGCATCTGCTCGCGAGGCACGCCACGATGCAGTGGGTGCGGTTCGCGCACTGGAATTGGCGACCTTGGGCGGCGCGCGCGCGCCCGGCCTCGCCAACGAGATTGGTTCCCTGGAAGTGGGCAAGGCCGCCGACCTCGCGGCGTTTGCCATCCCTCCTCACCGCCTGCCCGTTCACGAGCCGGTGCCGGCGCTCGTGTACTCCCTCTCCGGCTTGCCGGCCACGTTCGTCGCGGTTGCCGGCCGGGTTCGCGTCCGGGATGGGCGACTCGTGGACGCTGATGACGCTCTCGCGGGTCGCGTCCAGGCCACCGCCGACCTGCTGCAGCAGTGGCTCGCGGGATGACGCAGTCTCTTGTTCGCGCTGTGTCGCGGGCATAGACTACAGACTGTCACAGCGCGCCGGAGGGACGTTTGATCGTCGGGTGTCTGGCACTGAATGCGTCGTTCGAGCCCCTGACCATGGTCCCCATGCGTCGGGCGCTCCGCCTCGTGATCGATGGCAAGGCGGAAATCGTCGAGGCCGAGTCGGGTCGCGTCGTCCGCTCCGAGCGCATGACGATGCCGAGGCCGGCGGTCATTCGCCTCACCAAATTCATCCATGTGCCGCGCCGCTTCCGGCGCCAGGTCACGAACACGTTCCTGTTCGCGCGCGACCACTATCGGTGCCAGTACTGTGGCCGGTCTGCCGTGGAGCTGCGCCCACGCGAAGCGCTCACGCGCGATCACGTCATCCCGCTGTCCCGCGGCGGCAGGAATGACTGGGGCAACGTGGTGACTGCCTGCTCACCCTGCAACACGCGAAAGGGCAACCGCCTGCCGCAGGAAATCGGCATGCACCCACTCACGCATCCGGTCGAGCCGCACTTCGTCCACCTCTCGTGGGCCATCCGGCGACTCACGCAGACGCAGGCGAAGTACATCAAGACGTTCTACGGCGACGCGATCCTCCACCAACTCGAGGCGCTGGAGCACCGAGTGCATCCGCTCGCCCAGGGGCACGTGCCCCACGAAGTCACGGTCCACCATTCCGAGGCGGCAGAGTAGCTGCCTTTTTTCCTGGATGGCCGCTCGCCAACCGCGAGCTACTTCTCCGCGACGAATACGGCACTGCGTGCGGTGTAGTGACGCTTCTCGCCGCCGAGCATCCTGAGCATCAGCGTGCGTACGCCATTGCCAACCGCCGACGCCGCTGTTCCACTCTTGGCGCCGCGCAGCCACCGCTCGAGTTGATCCAGGTCGCTCACGGACAGGGCCTCGATGTCCAGCGCCACCGCATAGTAGTAGCGCACACCGCCGCGCTCGGGCGACAGCGTGGCGCGGGATGGCCGCTCCAGTACGGTCTGCGCCGTCGACAGTGTGGAGAAGCTGCCGAGGTCCTCGTGCTGGTCTGCCTGCCGCCGAACCACGCGATAACGCTGCGCGGTGGGATCGTACTGGACGATGAGGTCCCAATCCAGTCGTCCCTCCAGATCGTCGAAGAGTCCGCCGGCGCGCCACAGCTCCAGCCGGAAGCGCAGCGACGCGGGAAATCCGCTGCGGACCAGGTCGCGGATGTCCTGCTCGGCGAAAAGGTTCGTTGCGTTCACCACGGCACCAGCCGCGCCGGCGGCCGACGGTGCAACGTCGAGTGCTGGTCGTCGCTGCGCGGCCAGCGGGAACGCCAGGACCATCGACAGGCCTGACAGAAGCGCGAATGCGCGTGCAGGGCGCATCATCGCTAGAATCGGTGACGAACGCGAAGAAAGATGTTGAGCGGCTCTGTCGGCACCGACAGCGCTTTCGCCAGGTAGATCCCGAATTGATCGAAGTCCAGTCCACCGCCGATGTCCGTGCGGTACGAGGACAGTGGCGGCAGCTCGCGCCGGCCGAAATTCAGCGCGCTGCCCGGTGAGTTGACGAGCCATCCGCGGCCGGCGTCCGCAAAGAAGACCCATTCACCATCAGCGCGAAATCGCGTACGTCGCAACCCTTCGCGACCATCCGTGAATGACAGACGGATGTCGCTGCGATACTCGAGTTGCGTGAGGGCGATGCGGTCGCACTGCGCTGGCCGGCCGGGCAGGGCAGTTCCCGCGGCACACGTGCCCACATCCGCTCCGCCGCTGACGCGGAAGTCGAAGCCCGGCACCGTCCCGGGGCCATCGATCGAGAGCCTGCGCTCCAATGGGAGTGCATCGCCACTGAGCCAGCCGCCGAGCACGAGGCGCATGTTCAGCGACGAGGAGGGGGCGAGGCGATTGTAGCGGCGCAGGTCGAAGAATCCGCGCTGGTACCGCGTCGGCCCCGTTGCCGGTGCGGCGCCGCCGGACGATGTAGGGGCAAAGTGATCGATCTGGCCCGTGCCACGCTCGAAATCGGCCAGAACGTACCACCCCGCGAGCGGATTGTACGCGTCGTTACGCGTGTCGACGCGAAGCGTGAGCTTCGCCACGTGAAACCGGCCATCGTCCACCGGTGGGTTCACACGCCACGGCAGGTCGTTCCTGAACAGCGTGAACGGATCGTGCTCCGAGCGTGAACTCCACCGTTCATCGCCATAGCTCACCGTGAGATCCGCATTGTCCGTTGCGCGCAGGGCGGCGTGCAGTTGCCCGCCGTGCCGGCCGTAGTAGTCCCGATAGTCCCGATGAAACAGGAAGTTGGCGAGCCCCACTTCGAGATCGCTCAGCTGCCACTGTTCCACGCCATCCACGATGTCGAAAAGGCGTGCGCCAAGCGTGACGCCGAATTCCCGGCCGACACGAAATTCACCGCTCACGTCGTGTCCCACGTCGGGCGACGAGCTGGTGAAGCTGCTTGCCGAGCGAAGAATTGCCGCGGCGCCGAAGCGCAGGTGTCCCCAGCCCTGATCGCGATACAACACCGGCCCCACGCGCACGGGCAAACCTTCCACACGGTTGTACGCGCCGGCATTCGCCACGTCGAGCCGATTGAAGTTTCGCCGACCGCGCCGCTCGAGGCGCCGCCACCACTGGTCGTCCGGCGCGTCGGCGAGCTGCACGACGAGCCGACCATCTTCCTCGATATACCGCAGCGGCGGATGATAGACCCGGATCTCGCCGCGGATCGTCGCGCCGTCCGCGCCGTCGATTTCACCACCGACCACCAGCAGGTCCCCGTCGATGCGGGCGCCCTTGAGCAGCAGCACGTCGGCGTTGATCGCGAGCACGCGCCCGGTGACGTGCCCAGCGATGGTGACAGGTCCATTGAGGACGGCCACATCACCGTGCACGGTGCGCCCGCTGTCGATCGTCGTCACGTCCGTTGTACGAAGCGCGTTGGGCGCATTGAACAGCGTCACGACCTCCACGGCCACGTCACGAGGCAGCATAGTGCGATCGGGCATCGTGTCGTGCTGCTGCGCGCTCGCGTACGAGGGCACCACCATCGTCGTGCCCAGCACCAGGGCAACGCGCAGCAGGAGTCGCACTGCAGGGACTCGAGGTTTCATTCGTCACCCATGGGAATGCCAAGGCGACGCATGCGCCTGTAAAGGTTTCCCCGATCCGTCTTCAACCGTCGTGCCGCATCTGCCACGTTCCCGGATGCCGACGACAGCGCGCGCACGATGAGGAGCCGCTCGTGCGCATCCAGCGTGTCGCTGAGCGAATGGTCCAGCGCCGCGGGATCGGGCAGCGGCTCTTCCGCGCGTCGCGCGGCGCCTGCCATGGGCAACACGGCGAGCACATGCCGCTCGTCCACATCGCCGCCAGCATGCAGGATGGCCAGACGCTCCACGATGTTCGCCAGTTCGCGGATGTTGCCGGGCCAGCGATGGCCGGCAAGCAGGGCCAGCGCAGCGGGAGTCCATCGTGGCGCGGGCCGTCCCGTCCTGGCGTGATGCAGGGTGGAGAAATGCGCCACGAGCGCGGGGATGTCATCGGGCCGCTCGTGCAGCGGCGGCACGTCGATGGGGATCACGTTGAGCCGAAAGAACAAGTCCTCGCGGAACGTGCCGTCCGCAACGGCGCGCGCGAGGTTGCGATTGGTGGCACTCACGATGCGCACGTCCACGCGAATGGGCCTGCCCCCGCCGACGCGCTCGATTTCACTCGCTTCAATGGCGCGCAGGAGCTTCGCCTGGGCGTCCAGGCCCAGGTCGCCCACCTCATCGAGAAACAGCGTGCCCGTGTGCGCAAGCTCGAAGCGGCCGATGCCTCGATCCGTCGCGCTGGGGAACGCACCCTTCTCGTGCCCGAACATCTCGCTCTCCACGAGATCCCGCGGAATGGCCGCGCAGTTCACGCGGATGAAGGGACGGTCGCGCCGCGCACTGTCGAAGTGGATGGCGGCCGCCACGAGTTCCTTGCCAGTGCCCGATTCGCCCGTCACGAGCACGCGCGCATCCGTCGGGGCGACGCGCGCGATCATCTCGCGCACCTTCTCCATCGCGGAGCTGGTTCCGATCATCTGGCCGGCGAGCCCCAGATCCTCGCGCAGTGCGCGCGCCTCTCGACGCACCCGCCGCAACTCGAGCGCCGACGCCAGCGCCAGCAGCACGCCTTCAGGGGAGAGGGGCTTCTCCAGGAAATTGAACGCTCCCAGCTTCGTCGCCTTCACGGCGTCACTGAGGCCGGCCTTTCCGCTCATCATGACGACGGGAACGTCCGGCACGGTCTCGCGCAACCGCGCGAGCGTTGCCAACCCGTCAAGTTCCCCCGGCATCATGAGATCGAGCAGCACCACGTCGGGCGCGCCCTCCGCTACGCGCGCCAGGCCGGCGGCTCCGTCCGCGGCATCGCGCACTTCATAGCCTTCGCTCGCGAGCAACGCGCCCACCATCCGGCGGATATTGGGCTCGTCGTCGACGATCAGGATGCTCGGCACGGATCGCCTAGCGGGGGTCCGAACTCGACGGAAGGGCTGGTCGCCCGGGCGCGCGTTCGGTGAGCAACTTCGTCGTGAAGCGCTGTCCCTCCGAGATTCGCTCGACCTCGATCGCAATGGAATCGATCGCCTGCTCGATGCGCTCCAGGCGCGCCGTCACCTCGAGTGGCACGGCCTGTCCTACGGGCTTTCGCTCCAGGCGGGCCGCAAACGCGCGCGCCAGGGGATAGCCGATCGCGATCACCGGTATGGACGCGACGAAGATGATGGGAATGAAGATCGGATCAGGCATGAACACCTCTCGTATCGTGTGGGGGCGCATCCGCTGGCAGCAGTAACCGCATCGTCGTGCCCTCGCCTGGCGCACTCTCCACCTCTACAGCTCCGTCATGTGCGAGCAAGGTCTGGCGCACGATCGCCAGTCCCAGACGCGTGCCCGCCGCCTTGTGCGTCACGTATGGTTCCCAGATTTGCTCCAGCCGCGAAGCGGGGATGCCCGCGCCGCCATCATGTACCTCCACCGCCACCATCGGCCGGCCGCCTCGACTCGCTCGTCGCACGTGCAGGGCGATGGGTGAATCTGGTGCGC
>JACMOE010000679.1 GCA_014378185.1 Gemmatimonadaceae bacterium
AGTTGACGATCCGACATGAGGCGGGTGACGAACCGCTGGCCCTCGGATACCCGCTCGATCTCGATGGCGATGGAGTCAATGGCCTGCTCCATCCGCGCAAGACGCTCCGCGTTTTCGGCTTGCGGCGGGGCCTGCCAGGGCATCGAACCGCGACGAAAGAACATGCGCGAAATGGAGAGCGCGCGCCCGGGTTCTACGCGACGCTGTCTCAAAACGCTATTGGCGCCTCCAGTCCCGATCCGCCGCCTCGGGCAGGGTCAGGGCACCGGAATCGAGAAGGCGAGGGTTCCGCCACCGTCGGCATTTGGAACGATTGTGGCACCGAGGATGAGCTTGTCGAGCCTGTTGTCGGGGTGGGCATGGGAATAGCGGACGACTTTCAGACCGCTGAAGGTGCCAATGGCGGCCCCCAGGACCACGTCGCTCGCCCAGTGATTGTTGTGGTACATGCGCGACAGACCCACCAGCGTGGCGCCCCCGTACATCACCGGCGCGACGATCCATACGGACTGTGGCCATATGCGCCGCGTTTCGCTGGTGACCGCCGCAGCGGCGGCGAATGCCGTGGTGGTGTGCCCGGAGGGGAAGGATTGGTAGTCAGACGATTTGAGCCGCTTGCCGTCAGGAGCCACGTCAAAGGTGCCCCGGCCGAACCCCTTGAGGAAGTTGAAATCGCGCGCATTCGTATCCGCGCTCACGTAGGGACGTGACCGCCCGACAATCCCCTTGAGCATGCCGGTCACCCCCGAAGCGATGATCACGGCCTCTGTTCCATGCCAGCCCAGGTCCGCAAGATCCGGATGGTGGGTCAGCTTTCCCGCTGCATACAGACCGCCTCCGATGATGAAGGCACCGGGGCTCGTGATGATTTCGACGCCTGTGGCCGACTTGTCGAAGAACTTGTTCGTGCGGATATCCGGATCCTGCAGACTCTGAGCGATATGGAGATCGGACGGCAGCATGGCGACCGTCAGGCCAACGAAGGCAGCGGCGAGCGCTGCATCGCGATAGGTGAATAGCGTCTTGAACCGGGGGGCGTTCGACGTGTCGCGCGTCGTGACGGTTCTACCCTCCGCACCAGTGGTGACCTGTGCCGCCAATGGGGCCACGAGCAGTTGAGACAGGGCAAGGAAGGTGAGCGACGTGCGGAGATGTGAAGCGAGCCGAGCCATGGATTATCGTGGGTGGGGGCGATTTTTATGCGAAGTTTCAATCAATGCACGAATCGCGCGAGATTGTCGCGAGCGCGCTTCGTGCAACGTCAAACGCCCATGACTGCGCACTACATCGGCGTCTGAACGCCCAGGTCTTCCGGTGATCGGCCATCTCGGTCGCCTGATCAGCGACTATGGGTACCTGATCGTCGCACTGTTCATCTTCGCGGAAGGTATCGCGGTTCCGTTCCCCACGGACACCACGCTCGTGACAGCGGCCGCATTCGCGGCGCATGGCCGATTGTCCGTTACCGTGATCTTCCTGGTGTCCACGGTGTCCACCACGCTGGGCACGTCGGTGGCATTCGCGCTCGGCCGCCGCGGGGGCGATTTCTTCGACACTCACTCGAAGCGCGTGAGTCCGGCGGTGCTTGCCAGGACGCGCGGCTTTTTCGATCGCCATGGTACCACCGCGGTGCTCGTGGGGCGATTCATTCCCTTCGCACGCATGCTGATCTCCCCGCTCGCCGGGCTCTCGCAGATGAGCTTCGCGCGGTTCTCGGCGTTCAACCTGGCGGGCGCGGCGATCTGGTCTGCCGTGTTCTGCGGGGTGGGCTACTTCTTCGGGCAGCACCCCCCGACGTTCGGCCACGGGCTGGTGCGCGGTGCGCTCGTCGTGACCGTTGGACTCGCGGTCCTTGTGACGGTGGCCGTCGCCGGTGGCTGGCTGGTGGACGAGAGCGATGCGGCATGGCGGGCCGAAGGTACGGTCTGGCATCGCGCCCTCATGTCGCCCCCGATGCGGTGGCTTGCGGCGCGATCTCCGGCCGCGCGGGCATTCCTGTTCCGTCGCTTCACGCCCGGCGACTACCTGGGCCTGAATCTCACGCTGGGGCTGGGACTCAGCTTCGTGGCACTCGTGATCTTCAGTGCGATCACGAACAGCCTTCTGTCGCGTGGTGCCGTTCCCGAGTTCGACCTCTTCCTGGCCGCGGCCATGCGCGAGAGCGCAACTCCGGCAAGCGTCGCGCTCTGGTCCGGCGTGAGTGCGTTCGGCAGTCTCCCGCTGGTCGCGGTTCCCGGGTTCGGGCTCGCCTTGTGGCTGGCGAGACGGCGGCGGTCGTGGCTGCCGCTTGTGGGATTCGTCGCGTCACTGGCGGGCAGCGCGGTGCTTGACGCGGTGGTGAAGCACTTCTTCGCCCACGCTCACGGCGTCGCGAGGGCCGGTGGCACGATGACGATGGGCACACCGAGCGGCCAAGCCCTGGGTTCGCTGGTGGGTTACGGCATGATCGCGTACTTCCTGGTGCTCATCGTGCGCCGGCACCGAGCGCGCGTGCTGATCGCCGTCGCCGCGATGGGACTGGTGCTCGCGATCAGCTTTGGGCGGATGTACCTGGGCGAACGGTATTTCAGTGACATCGTGGCCGGCCTGGCGGCAGGGGGTGTATGGCTGTCCGCATGCCTCACCGGGCTCGAGGTGGCACGGCGCCGCGCGGAAGGCGGCGGACGCGCGGCGAGGGAACTGCTCTGAGTACCCCGCGGCGATTACGATTAGTCGCACGCCCCGCTCGCTGACGGCTGCGACGCGGCCCATCTTCCCGCTTCATCCATCCACGGCCATGCCACACACAGACGTC
>JACMOE010000680.1 GCA_014378185.1 Gemmatimonadaceae bacterium
CCGCTCGCCTGCGCTGAGGCACGAGTGACCACCACCCGGCGCCCGAAGAGCGGACGCCGATCGAACCACGCGATCTCGTCGCGCAGCGCGACGACATTGCCGATGACGGTGATGACTGGCGCGCCGAGTCCCGCGTGCGTGATTGCGTCGGCGAGCGTGGACACCGTCGCGACGATGGTACGCTGGCGCGTATAGGTGCCCCACTGCACCGCCGCCGCCGCCGTGTCCGGCAACATGCCGCCCGCCATCAGCGCGCCGGCAATGCTCGGCAGCGTCTTCACGCCCATGTAGAGCACGATGGTGCCGCCCGTGCGCGCGAGCGCTGCCCAGTCCGTGCCGGTACCCGCCTTGGTCGGATCCTCGTGGCCCGTCACGAACGTGACCGATGTCGCCACTCCGCGGTGCGTGACGGGAATGCCGGCATACGCCGGCGCCGCGACGCCGGAGGTGACACCCGGAATCATCTCGAACCGTACGCCAGCCGCGTACAGCGCCTGCGCTTCCTCGCTACCGCGCCCGAACATCAGCGGATCACCGCCCTTCAACCGCACCACGCGCTTGCCTTCGCGTCCGAGGCGCACGAGTAGCGCGTTGATGTCGTCCTGGCTCGTGGATTCGGTGCTGCCGCCACGCTTGCCCACGTCGTGAATCTCGACCCCCGGGTTGGCGAGCCGCGCCGACGCCACGATGGCAGGATTGGCGAGTGCGTCGGTTGCGATGGCGTCGCAGCCGTTCAGCAGGTCGCGGCCGCGCACAGTGAGCAGGCCCGGATCGCCGGGCCCCGCCCCAACGAGATAGACGATGCCCGATGCCGACCGCTCGCTCATCGTATGTCGTTCTCCACAACCGACGCCGCACGCACTCGTCCACGCAACGCCCGCGTACGCGCGCGCACGCTGAGGGCATACAGGACGAAGATGACCGCCGCTGCCACGTACGCCGCTGTGGCGTAGCCACCGTTGTCGGGGATCATGTCGCCTCCTCCTGATCGGCTAGGAGGTCGCGCAGCGTGGCCAGGCGAAACCGTGCGCGCAACAGCCCAACGAACAACAGCGTGAGCGCCACGAACGCGCTGAAGAACGTCAGCTGCATGTCCGCCGGCATGGACGGCGCACTGGGCTTCAGCACGATCGGCATGGGGTGCATGGTGCGGAACAGGTACACGCTCAGATGGATGAACGGCACCAGGAAGCCGGCGAGGAGTGCAAGGACCGCCGAATACCGCGCGCGCATGCCGCGCTCGTCGATGGCGCCTCGCAGCACGAGATAGCCGACGATGATGAACCACAGGAAGAGCGTGAGCGTGAGCCGGGCATCCCAGGTCCACCATGCGCCCCAGATGGGCTTGGCCCACAATGGACCAGTGACGAGCACCACCGTCGTGAACGCAAGACCAACCTCCGCCGCGCTCTCGGCCACCCGATCCAGCTTTTCATCCTTGAGCCAGAGATAGAGTGCGCTCGTGATTGCCATCAGCCCAAACGACAGATAGAGCGCCACGAACGCGGAGGGCGCGTGCACGTAGAGGATGCGCTGCGCCGGACCCTGGATTGCTTCGGGCGGCGTGAACGCCAGGGCGCGGACATAGACGGCGCCAACAGCGGCAAAGCCCGCGAGCAGCAACCAATCCGTTCCGTTGGCGCGCGTTGCCCGCTGCAGCGCGGCTGGGACGGTCATGAGAGGGAGGGTCATACCTCGAGAGTGAACGGAA
>JACMOE010000681.1 GCA_014378185.1 Gemmatimonadaceae bacterium
CGCGCGGCGTCCGGCGTCGAGCGACGCAGTGGTGCGATTGCCGATCAACATCGGGTTGCCCCACCGGCTCAGCGCAATGCCCCAGCGCGCAATCGCGCAGGTGGAGTCGGCGTCGAGCACGCGCGTGAAGCCGCTGATTGCCGCGCCGAATTCGAACGAGTGCAGGAGCGCGATGGCATGGTCGGACCCCGGCGCAGTCGATGGTGCGCACGACGTGGCGAAGTGGACGGAGCCCAGCCTGTCGCCGGACCGCTGCGGCATCACGTGCTCCTGCGCGGTGAGGCGGCCCGCGCAAAGGGCGAGGAACAATGCGTAAACGACAGTGCCTGGACGGGTCATTTGTACTCAATTTGTAAAGGGGGATTACGCACCGCGTGCGCATGCGACGTGGCAAATCAACGATGCCATGCCCGTGCTGTCCAGAGCGAACGAGGCAGGAACGGCCGCCGTGCCTGCCCTTGCCAAAACGATGCGGATATCGGAACATCCCGCATGGCGCCCCTGCCGTCATCCATCGAGGCTTCGTGACACGTCGATCGCATCTGCTGCTTCTGCTGTGCATTCCCGCCACCGCCATCGGGCAACAGGTTCCGAAGGCGACGCCGCCCACCATCGACGTCCTCGCCGCCGTACCTCCGCTCCGCGACCTCGTGGCACGGCCGACCAGCGATCTTGCACCTGTCGTCGAGCGCTACACCGCGGATCAGCAGTCGCTCGCACGACGCTACGACGCCAATGATTCGCCTGCCCAGCGGCGTCGCATGCGCGGCTTTGCCGCGTCGTGGCGGACACGGTTGCGCGAGATCGACTTCGAGCGGCTGAATCAGGAGGGCCGCGCCGATTACGTGCTGCTCGACAACCTGTTGAAGCATCAGCTCACCGTGCTGGATCGCGACGATCGAAAGCGCGGCGAGACGGCGTCCCTTCTGCCCTTCACGGATCGCTTGCTGTCGCTCCAGGATACCCGTCGCGACCTGGTGGCTGTCGATCCGGCCGCGGCAGCGCGCGCACTCGCGCTGGTGACGCGTCAGGTGGACAGCATGCGCGCGTTGTTCGAGGCGCCCAACGGGGGTCGCACGACGGGTGCGAACGTGGCTGCCGGCAGCGCGAACGCAACGGCTCCTGCGCCCGATAGCGCGACGCGTCCGCGGACGCCGGCTCCAAAGGTGTCGCGCACAGTGGCCAATCGTGCCGCCGAGAACATCGACCAGGTGCGCGCGATCGTCGGCAATTGGTATCACTATTACGACGGATACGATCCACAATTCACCTGGTGGGTGAAGTCGCCGTTCGCGCGCGTCGATTCCGCGCTCACCCGCTATGCCCGCACGCTGCGCGAACGCGTGGTCGGCATTCCGCCGGCCACGCTCACCGCCAACTCGGCACGCAGTGGCGGTGGAGTCGGTGCGGGCGCGGGGCCGGCGAACGACGGACCCATCGTCGGCGATCCCATCGGCGCAGAGGGGCTGAGGGAGGATCTCGAGCACGAGATGATTCCGTACACGCCGCAGGAGCTCATCGCCATCGCGGAACGCGAGTATGCCTTCTCGCTGAGCGAGGTGAAGAAGGCCGCGCGCGACATGGGCCTGGGTGACGACTGGAAGGCAGCGATGGAGAAGGTGAAGGACACGTACGTCGAGCCGGGAAAGCAACCGGAGATGATCCGCGACCTTGCTCGGCAAGCGGAGGCGTTCTTCAATGCGCACGACTGGGTGACGATCCCGCTGCTGGCGCGCGAAGACTGGCGCATGGAGATGCTGAGTCCCGAGCGCCAGAAGGTGAGTCCCTTCTTCCTGGGCGGCGAGTCGATCCTCGTGTCGTATCCCACGGCGGACATGACGGACGAGGACAAGCTGATGAGCCTGCGCGGCAACAATCCGCACTTCTCGCATGCGACGGTCTTTCACGAACTGAATCCAGGACACCATCTGCAGGGCTTCATGCAGGCGCGCTACAATCCGCACCGGCGCATCTTCAGTACACCCTTCTGGAACGAGGGGCAGTCGCTCTATTGGGAGATGTTCCTGTGGGACCATGGCTTTCACGCCACGCCAGAGGATCGCGTGGGTGCGCTGTTCTGGCGGATGCACCGGAGCGCGCGGATCATCTTCTCGCTCAACTTCCACCTGGGGAAGATGACGCCCGACCAGGCGATCCAGTTCCTCGTGGACACAGTGGGATTCGAGCGCGCGAACGCGGAGGGCGAGGTGCGCCGGTCGTTCAACGGGAGCTACTCACCGTTGTATCAGGCGGGGTACATGCTGGGTGGACTCGAGCTTCGTGCCCTGCACCACGAGCTGGTGGACAGCGGGAAGATGACGGATCGTGTGTTCCACGATGCGGTGCTCGAGGGTGGCGCGATGCCGATCGCGATGGTACGCGCGCGGCTGGCGAGGCTGCCAATCGCACGAGAGGGGCTGGCGCCGTGGCGGTTTGCGGACCAGTTGCCACCGCCAGTTCCGTGGGGCGGCCGATAGCGCTGTCGTCCAGCAAGGGTTGCAGCGATGATTGGTTTCGCGCTTGATTTGATGTCGTGTGATTCTGTCCTTGATTTCGAGACCCCAGTCACGGAGCATGACGTGTCCGACCTCACTCGACGCCAGGCACTCGGCGCATTCGGTGCGCTTGCCGCCGCTACCACGCTGATGCCCCGCGATCTGCGCGCGCTTGGCCACGCTGACGCCAGGTCCGCGGGACGACTCAAGCACTCCATTTCGCGGTGGTGCTACGCGAAGATTCCGATCGACGAGCTCTGCGAGACGGCCAAGGGGATCGGTTACAAATCGGTTGAGCTTCTGGATGAGAAGGATTGGCGCGTACCGCAGCAGCACGGGCTGGTGTGCGCCATGGCGAATGGCTTCGGTACCATCCCGGTGGGATTCAATCGGCCCAACCAGCACGACAAGCTGGTAATGGACGGCGAGCGGATGATTCCTCTGGCGGCGGCGGCGGGCGTGCCGAACATCGTGTGCTTCAGCGGCAACCGCGGTGGCATGTCGGACGCAGAGGGCGCGGCAAACTGCATCGCCGGATTCAAGCGGTTGACGCCGCTGGCCGAGCAGCATGGGGTGACGCTGTGCCTGGAGCTGCTGAACAGCAAGGTGAACCACCGGGACTACCAGGCGGATCACACGGCGTGGGGGGTGGAGGTGGTGAAGGGAGTGAACTCGCCACGCCTCAAGCTGTTGTACGACATCTACCACATGCAGATCATGGAGGGCGACGTGGTGCGTACGATCCGGAACAACTTTCCGCACATCGCGCACTTTCACACGGGCGGGGTGCCGGGCCGCAATGAGATCGACGACACGCAGGAGCTGAACTGGCGGTTCGTGATGCAGGCGATCGCGGAGCTGGGATTCACGGGGTTCGTGGCGCAGGAGTTCGTGCCCAATCGGGATCCAGTGACATCCATGCGCCAGGCATTCGCCATCTGCGACGTATAGCGACAGGCGATCGGAGGTCTGATTGCCGAGGTCAGAGGTCTGACATCTGAGGTCTGGGTCCGATGTCGGACATCGGGCGCCGACTGGAGTCGGGACTGCGCCCGGTTGAGATGTCCTCTCGAGGGACGTCAGAAGCCGATGAGTGACATCGGACGTGGCACCCAGCGTTGGAAGGGGCGGCATTGCGGA
>JACMOE010000682.1 GCA_014378185.1 Gemmatimonadaceae bacterium
GAAGCCGGGTCCACGTGGTGCCGCCGTCGGTGGACATGTGGAGGCCGGAGCCGGGCCCGCCGCTCTCGCGTCCCCACGTGTGAATCTCGAATTGCCACGTGGCCGCGATCAGCTTGCGTGGATTGGACGGATCCATCACGACGTCGATGCCGCCGGTGTTCTCGTCCACGAAGAGCACCTGTGCCCACGTTTGCCCACCGTCGGTGGTGCGGTAGATGCCGCGCTCGCGCTGCGGTCCGTAACTGTGTCCCTGCGCCGCGATGAAGACGATGTCGGGATTGGCGGGATCGATGGCGATGCGGCCGACGCGTCCGGTGGAGTCGAGTCCCATCTTCGTCCATGTGCGACCGGCATCAGTGGACTTGTAGACGCCGTTGCCGAGCGAGATGTGACTGCGGATCCATGGCTCGCCCGTGCCGGCCCAGACGATGGCGGGGTTCGATGGCGCCACGGCAAGCGCACCGATGGACGAGACGTCCTTGTCGTCGAACACCGGCGTCCAGTGAATGCCGGCGTCGACGGTCTTCCAGATGCCACCCGACGCGGCGCCGGCGTAGTACGTATTGAAGTCGCCGGGCACGCCGGCAATGGATGCGACGCGATTGCCAACGGGTCCGATGTAGCGGAACTTCAGTGCAGCCACCTGCGCTGCTTCCACTGACGGCGGTGCCACGGCGACGGTGCGCTGGGCGGCAATCGGCTGCGACAGCGATATGACGCCGAGGGCGCAGGCGAGGATGGTGCGGCGAGCGCGTGCGGTCATGGGAGCAACTCGGTTGGGGCGAAATGGCGAGGGGAAGTGACCTATATTCCCGTCGCCGGAAAGCAGGCGCAAGGGCGGCTGAGGCTGGCGATGTACTTTCGACGTCTGCAATAGGGCACCCTTCAGGAGGAACCTGGAACGATGGCGACGCATCATCGGGCAGTGCTTCTGGTCATTGTGCTGTTGGGCAGGGCGACGACCGGCGCGGCGCAGGTCGCGGTGCCGGCACCCGCGCCGCAGAACCCGTCGCCGATGGTGGAGCACTCCCGCGCGCATGAGCGGGTGGCGGTACGCGCGCTCGACGGAGCGAGGCGGACATTTATCGGGCCGCTGGCAAAACCCGTCGAGCTATTCATTCCTGCAAGCACCAATCACGCCGACGTGCTGCATCTCGTCGTTCACTTCCACGGGGGCGCGTTCATTCCGGAATACGCCGTGTCGCAACTTGCCGGCGATCACGTGGTGGCAGTCGTGAACCTCGCACCGGGTTCCGGCGTGTATGACCGCGCGTTCTCCGATCCCGCCGCGTTCGACTCGCTGCTTGCCAACATCACGCGCGAGACGTCTGTCGTGCTGAATCGTGCGGCGACGTTCACCGACGTGACGCTCGTGGGCTTCAGCGCAGGTCACGGCGCAGTCCGCGCCATCCTCCGCGATTCAGCGCATTTCGACCGTGTGAACGCGGTGCTGCTGCTCGACGGACTGCACACGTCATATGTGCCGGACAACACGGTGATGGAGAAGGGCGGGACACTTGACGAGGGCAACCTCGCGGTATTCGTGCGGTTCGCGCGCGCGGCGATACGCGGGGAGAAGCGGTTTCTCGTCACGCACTCCGAGATTTTCCCCGGCAGTTTTGCGAGCACCACGGAGACGACGGATTACCTGGGACAGGTGCTGGGATTGCGGCGAACCTCGGTGCTGCGCTGGGGGCCGCGTGGCATGCAGCAGCTCAGTGAAGTGAAAATGGGCCGCTTCGAGATCCTGGGCTTCGCGGGCAATGCGGGGCCGGATCACATCGATCACTTGCAGGCGATGCCCGAGTTTCTGGGGAAAGTACAGGGCATGTGACACTGGTGCCGCGAGCGTATCGTGATGTGGCTCACAGAGTTGCGGCACGCGTCCTGCCGCGTCTCACTGCTGAATTGTCCCACTGTCGGCATGCAGTCGAGGTCGGGATATGCACCTTGAAAGGGGGGGGCGTCACCATGCACAAGAAGATTGTCAGCGCCGCTGTCATCACGCTCGCAGTCATTGCCGCTGCGTGCGGCGCGAGCAGCAGCACCGGTGCTACCGATATGGGCACGTTGCAGGTCCAGCTGACGGACGCGCCATTCTCCACCGATTCGGTGAGTCGGGTCGATATGTTCGTCGTGCGCATCGACGCAAAGCAGGCGGAGTCGGACAGCACCGAAGCAGCTCGCGGAGCCAGCGACGACAGTGCGAGCACTGGCGGGTGGACCACCATCGCAACGCCCAAGGCGAAGATCGAGTTGCTTGCGCTGCGGAACGGCGTCAGCACGATCCTGGGTGACAAGAGCATCACGGCCGGTAGCTACCGCAGCTTTCGCCTCATCATCGACCCTGCACAGTCGAGTGTCACCTTGAAGAACGGCATCGTGCTCACGAGCACGTCGTCACCCTCGGTATCATTCCCGAGCGCGGCGCGTTCCGGCATCAAGATCCAGCTTGACCAGCCGATCACGGTTGGCGCGGCGGCGACAACGAAGGTGCTCGTCGACTTTGACGTAGCCCAGAGCTTTGTGCTTCGTGGCAATTCGCTCGCGCAGAACGGGCTGCTCTTCAAGCCGGTGATCAGGGGAACGCTGAAGCCCTGATTATTGGCCCGGATCTGCGGGTAAGGCGGCGGGGAGCCGCACGCCAGCAGGTCGAGTTGTGGCATCGCGCGCGCTCGACCAGCTCCGCCAGGCCGTCGTGGAAGGAGTGCCAGCGGCGGTCATGCTGCATACGAAGCTATCCACCGGATTCGGCTCGATCATTCACCGCGCTCCCCCTCCATCTTTCGCACGCCGATGTACTCCGCCTGGTCGATGAACCGGTTCACCGTCGCCAGCGCGTCCTCGACGGACAGCGCACCAACGGAAGGAACGCTGCGCCGCACCACTCGTTCCAGCTCCTCGCGGATGATCATGAATTCGCGGCGCATGGACGCCTCCGTCCACCCCAGCCGCGCACGTTGTGCACCATGTCGCTCGGCCACCAGCCGCTGGATCTCCATCGCGTCCGCAAGCAGCGGAGAGGAATCGCCGCCAGCCTCCTCCACCACCATCAACGTGCCGGCAATGTCCGCCAGCAGCGTCGAGAGATGATCGGTCACCTGCGAAGTCCGCAGGCCTGCGGCGACGCGCAAGGCAGGGTCGCAACGAATGCGTTCGGTCACAGTGGTCACGAGCACTTCCAGCGTCGAGAGCAGCTCACGAGACAGCGCGCCCAGGCCCTGAAACTCGCGACGACGGTCCGGAATGCCCGATACCCGTCGCGTCACACCCGCCACAACGGCGTCGCCCACTGTCGCGTCACCGGCACTCACCTCGGCGTCGCCGGATGCATCTGCAGGAAGCCACAGGTGAAACGACGAGCCCTGTCCTACCACGCTCTCCACCGTGAGGTTGCCGCCCATGGCGCGCGCGAGCCGTTGCGCTATGGTGAGTCCCAGCCCGCTTCCCTCCCTTGCCCGCGTGTGTCCGGAGTCCACCTGCACGAAGGGCTCGAAGATTTCCCCCAGCCTTTCGGGCGGGATGCCACTTCCTGTGTCACTGATGCTGATGCAGATGTATGCCCGCCGCGACTCCAGATGCGCCACGTCATTGGCCGCTGTCGTCATTGTGCTTTCGGCCGTGATCGTTCCTCCCGGCTCCGTGCACTTGACGGCATTCGAGAGGAGATTCACGAGGATCTGCCGTACGCGCTCTGCGTCGCCGATGTACGGCGGCAGCAGTTCGGCCCCGGGCACCACCACGATCTGCAGGTTCCGCACGGTGGCTTGCGGCTGGACGAGTGGAAGCGCCGACGTGATGGCGTCCAGGGCGCTGGCCGGCACGTTGGCCACGGACAAGCGGCCCGCTTCCACCCTCGAGAGATCCAGGATGTCGTTCACCAGCGCCAGCAGGTGCTTCGCGCTGTCACGAATGCGTTTCAACTGGTCGCGCACCTTGCTGCTGACGTCGCCAGAGATTCCGAGTTCGATGATTTCCGAGTATCCGAGAATGGCATTCAGCGGCGTGCGCAGTTCGTGGGACATGATGGCGAGAAAGTCGGACTTCGTTCGGCTCGCAGCCTCGGCCTGGATGCGGGCCTCACGTTCGTGCACGAGTTGCCGGACGCGCTCGTCGGCGTCCTTGCGGTCGGTGACGTCGCGCAACGAGACGAGCTCGACGGTTTCCCCCTCCCACTCCGTTTCAACGACACGCAACTCAGCGTAGACGATGTCGCCTCCACCTCGGCGGACGATCTCCATCTCCGTCGTCTCGCCGGCCACCAGGGGCGTTCCCAGAAGCGTGCCGATGAGCTGCTCCGGGGTCCTGTTGAAGAGGTAGGCCGCTGCGGGGTTGGCAAAACGGATGGCACCGCGTGGATCCACGATCACAATGCCGTCCGCGAGGCTCTCGATGATTGTGCGCAACTGGCTCCAGGGAGCGGTCGCGGCAGGAGCGGGTTGTTGCGGGTTGGTATCGGACATGCCTGATCCCGTTGGTGAGCAGCGAAAGGATCGCGTTAGTGTCCCATCAGCCATCGCCAGGTGCAACTGGCGGGCCGAGCCGCTTGTCGCGCCGCTGGCGAAATGACAATCCGAAGGTAACCATTGTTGTACCATGCGCGACTCCCCCGGAGGCCCCGTGTCCAAGTACCTGTTGAGGTTGTTCGTCACGGGCGCCAGCACCCGTACTGCCACCGCCATCAGCAACCTGCGCCGCATCTGCGAGCAGGAGCTGGAAGGCCAGTTCGACCTGGAGATCATCGACGTGCTCGAATTCCCCGAGCTCGCGGAGGACGAGAAGATTCTCGCCACGCCCACGCTCATCAAGTCACTTCCGCTGCCGCTGCGCCGCGTGATCGGTGACCTGTCGGATACGGAAAAGGTGCTGCTGGGGCTGGAAGTTCAAACGGTTCGTTCCCATGTGAATGACGCGGGAGCGCCCAAGTGAGTGCGGCGCGAGTGCACACGCCGGTCGAGAAGATCGCGACCGGCATCTCGAGCTTCGACATCATCGCCAAGGGTGGACTGCCACGGAATCGCACCACGCTCATTTCCGGCACCGCAGGCAGCGGAAAGACCATCTTTGCCGTGCAGTTCATTGCTGCGGGCATCGAAGCCGGGGTTCCGGGAGTGTTCGTCACCTTCGAGGAATCGGCGACCGACATCCGCAAGAACATGCTGAGCTTTGGCTGGGACCTGGAGCGCTGGGAGTCCGAGGGCAAGCTGGCGTTCGTGGATGCGTCGCCCGATCCCTCCGTGGACATCATCGAGGCTGGAGGCTTCGACCTGGGAGCGCTGCTGGCGCGCGTGAAGCACGCGGTGCGCAAGGTGAAGGCGGAGCGCGTCGCCGTCGACTCGCTGGGTGCCGTGTTCTCGCAGTTTTCCGACCAGTCGATTGTGCGGAGCGAGCTCTTTCGGATCGCGTGTGCACTCAAGGCCATCGGAGTCACCGCCGTCCTCACGGCCGAGCGAACGGAGGACTACGGTCCCATCGCGCGGTTTGGCGTGGAGGAGTTCATCGCCGACAATGTGATGATCCTTCGCAACGTGCTCGAGGACGAGAGCCGGCGTCGTACCATCGAGATCCTCAAGTTTCGCGGCTGCGATCATCAGAAGGGTGAGTATCCCTTCACCATCGTGCCCAACGGCGGCGTGATCGTGATCCCCCTGTCGGCCATGCACCTCAGCATGAAGTCGTCGAACGTGCGCATCTCGTCGGGAAACGCTTCGCTGGACGAGATGTGCGGTGGGGGGCTCTTCCGGGATTCGGTGACGCTCGTGTCGGGTGCCACAGGAACGGGCAAGACGCTCACGGTCACGCAGTTCCTTCAAGGGGGCGCCAGCAACGGCGAGCGGTGCCTGCTGCTCGCCTTCGAGGAGAGCAGGGACCAGCTCGTGCGCAACGCCACTGGCTGGGGTTTTGACTTCGAGGAAATGGAGCGTCAGGGCCAGCTGCGAGTCGTGTGCGACTATCCCGATGTTTCCGGGCTGGAGGATTGGCTGGTGACCATCCAGGCCGCGATTCGCGACTTCAAGCCGCATCGCGTAGCGCTGGACAGCCTGTCGGCGCTGGAGCACGTGGGGTCAGCGAAGGCCTTTCGCGAGTTCGTCATCGGCCTCACGTCGTTCATCAAGCATGAGGAAATCACGGGGCTGTTCACCTCGACGACCGCGAGCCTCATGGGAGGCGACTCGATTACGGAGACGCACATCTCCACGCTCACCGACTCCATCATCCTGCTGCGGTACGTGGAGATGTTCGGCGAGATGAAGCGCGGGTTGACGGTGCTCAAGATGCGCGGCTCCGCGCATGACAAGGCCATCCGCGAGTTCACCATCGACAAGGGCGGAATGCGGATGGGCCAGCCGTTCCGGAATGTCACTGGCATCCTCGCCGGCTCGCCCGTGCACGTGTCGCCGAGTGATCTCGAACGTGTGTGGGGCCAGTTGGAGGCAGATTCGCCAGAGGTGTGATGAACTTTGTCTGCGACTCGCAGACATTACATCCCGCCACCAGCGTCTGGCGCGGCACGGCGCGGAAGGGCAAGCTCGAACAACGTGCCCTCGCCCGGTGCACTGGTGGCGGTGAGGCTGCCGCCCATCGCGCGCGCCAGCCTGCTGCCAATGGAGAGGCCGAGTCCAACCCCGTCCGGATTCATTGCCTTCTGTCCGGGGATCTGCACGAAGGGGTCGAAGATGGTCCCGATGCGATCGGCGGCGATACCGACGCCGGTATCCTGTACCGCGATGACGATCCGCGATCCCTCTTCGCGCCATGCGAGCGAGACCTGTCCAGGCCGCGGAGTGAACTTGATGGCATTGGTCATCAGGTTCAACACGATGCGCTTCAACTTGCCTTCGTCTGCCAGTACCAGGGCGCTCGGGTCGGAGTTGCGGTAGATGAACTCCAATCCCTTGACGTCGAGCTGGGGCCGAACGAGGCTTTGTACCTCGCGCAGCACGGACTCGACTGACACTTCTGTCAGCGTGATCGTCTCGGTGCCTGCCTCGAGCTGAGAGAAGGTGAGCACCTCGGTAATGAGGCTCTCCAGGTGCTTCTCGGCGGACTTGATCCGCGTGAGCATGTCCTTCTGCGCATCGGTGACCGGGCCATGGATGCCGAGTTCCAGCAGGTCACAATAGCCGCCGATTGCGTTGAGGGGCGTGCGCAAGTCGTGGCTGATCATGGCGAGGAATTCGCCCTTGGCACGATTGGCCTGTTCGGCCTCCGCGCGGGCGGCGCCCGCCACCTCGCTCATGACCTCCAGCTCGCCGACCGTCATTCGCAGCTTGATCTCGGTCATCACCGTGGCGGCCAGGTCGATGAGCGTGTCGACTTCGAGGTCAGTCCAGGATCGGGGCCGGAGATCCATCACGCACAGCGTTCCCACTGCCTGGCCGGAGATGAGCAACGGCACACCCGCATACGCGCGGACGTTGAATTGCGTGACCGATGGAATTTCTGCGACACGCGCGTCCAGCAGTGTGTCCGCAATCACCAGCGGAGTGCCCAGTGCGATGGTGTGCTTGCAGAACGAGTAGTCGAGCGATGTCTCTCGTGTGGTACTCAAGGGTTCGGGAATGCCGACGCACGCCTTGTAGAATTGCCTGTCGCGGTCGATCAGCGTGACCGTGGCGATCGGCGCGCTCATCATGCGCGAGGCGATCCGCGAGATGCGGTCGTAGGGTTCCTCCGTCGCTGTATCGAGAAGGCCGATGCTCTCGACCATCGCCAGCCGTTGGGAATCCCGGACAGCCCGGTCCACGATGTTCTCATCCACCGCCTCGCGACTCACGGGCATGTGTGCGAGGCGGAGTTCGAGCGGACGACCGGCACGCATCGGGATCTGGGCAACGGGTGACTCCTGGCTGACTGGCGGATACCGGAAAAATATCAAATCTACGCGCCTGGAGCGAGGGGAGGTCAGGTAGGTGAAGTCCTTCGCCTTTGCCTCGCGACACGTCCTTGTAAAAGCCTTGTGCCCGCGGCCGACTCTCGCAATGCGTCCCTTGTGCCGTTCCAGATATCGTTACAGCGCAAACCGATCCCCCTGAGTTCCCGAACGGACTTCCCATGCTTGACGTTCTTTACCTCCTCGGCACGGCGGCCTTCTTTGCCCTCATGCTCGCTTATGTCAGCTTCTGCGAACGACTGGCCAGCCCGGAAGATGCCAGCGCGACGGATACGGAGAAACGAGCATGACCGCCGAGACCATCATCGCGCTCGTCGTGACGGTCGCAGTCCTGGCGTACCTCGTTTACACCCTCCTTCGCCCGGAGAAGTTCTGACATGACCATCAACGGCTGGCTGCAGATCCTGTTCTTCAGCGCCGCCATTCTCGCCGTCGCCAAGCCGATCGGGTTCTACCTGGTGTCGGTGTACGAGGGGCGAATGCGATGGCTCGCGCCACTGGAGCGTGGTATCTACGCGTTGAGCGGCATCGATCCGGAAGAGGACCAGCACTGGACGCGCTATGCAGCCGCCATGCTGCTGTTCAGTCTCGCGTCGATGCTCCTGACCTACGCTGCGCTGAGGCTCCAGCACCTGCTGCCGTTCAATCCGCAGGGCTTTCCGGCGGTGCCGGATCGTCAGGCATTCGAGACGGCGGCATCATTCACGACAAACACCAACTGGCAGTCGTACTCCGGCGAGTCGACGATGTCGTACTTCTCGCAGATGACTCAGCTGGCCTTCCACAACTTCGTCTCGGCCGCGGTGGGCATGGCGATCGCCGTCGCCTTTACTCGCGGCCTCGCGCGCCGGTCGGCTGGAAAGATCGGCAACTTCTGGGCAGACCTCGTGCGTGGCACGCTGTACGTCCTCCTCCCCGCGTCACTGGTCATCGCGTTGCTGCTCGTGCAGCAGGGCGTGATCCAGAACTTCGCGTCCTATGTCCAGCTCACCACGCTGGAAGGTGCGAAGCAGGTACTCGCGATGGGGCCGGTGGCCAGCCAGGAAGTGATCAAGCAGCTTGGCACCAACGGCGGAGGATTCTTCAACGCCAACTCGGCGCATCCATTCGAGAACCCCACGCCGTGGACCAACTTCATCTCGGTCTTCCTGATCTTCGCCATCCCGAGCGGGATGGTGTGGATGTTCGGCCGGATGATCGGGAACGTGAAGCATGGCTGGGCAATCTGGGCCGCGATGTTCGTGCTGTTTTTTGGCGGCGTGAGCGTCGCCTACTGGGCCGAGGCGCGCGGCAATCCCATTCATGCGTTGCGCGGCGTTGATGTGGTGGCGAGCGCGACGCAGTCCGGTGGCAACATGGAAGGGAAGGAGGTGCGCTTTGGTATCGCCAAC
>JACMOE010000683.1 GCA_014378185.1 Gemmatimonadaceae bacterium
CACGCAGATGCTGCAAGCCATGACCGCAGGGGAGATGACGTCACTCTTCGTCATTGGCGAAAATCCAGCGCACTCGGATGCCGACGTCAATCACGTCGAAGCGGCGCTGCGCGGACTCGACCACCTCGTGGTCCAGGAGATCTTCCTCACGAAGTCTGCCGAGCTCGCGCACGTGGTGCTCCCCTCCACGGCCAGCTGGTGCGGAAGCGAAGGCACGGTGACGAACAGCGAACGCCGCGTCCAACGCGTTCGCAACGCGATGGACGCGCCCAACGGGGCGCGCGACGAACTCTGGATCCTTTCGGAGATCGCACGTCGCATGGGTCACGATTGGCCGACACCCACCGCCGAAGATGTGTGGAACGAGGTTCGCACGCTTGCACCCGACTTCGTGGGCGGAATGAGCTATGCGCGTCTCCAGGAGCACGACGGACTGCAGTGGCCCTGTCCCGATGAAGCGCATCCGGGTACGCAATTTCTGCACGAGCGGCTGTGGCAGACACCGGTGGGTGGAATGCCCGCACCGTTTTCCATCGTGGCCTACGAACCTCCGAGCGAGGAGCGCACGCCGGAGTTTCCCTTCCTGCTCACAACGGGGCGCCGGCTCGAGTCGTACAACACGGGTGTCCAGTCCGGCGGGTACGACTCACCATTGCACGTCGGCGAGACTCTGGACATCTCGCCGGAGGATGCCACTCGCCTTGGCATAGCAGATGGCGACGAGGTTCGTGTGACCTCGAGGCGCGGAAGCCTGGTCGTCACGGCGCGCATCGATCCAGCACTCCGGGAGAATCTCGTCTTCATGACGATGCATTTCCCTGACGAGGTGAACACCAACGTCCTCACACTCGACGTGTCCGATCCCAAGTCAGGCACCGCGGAGTTCAAGGCGTGCGCCGTGCGCGTGACGCTTGTGGGTACTCCGGTGCCGGAGCGCGCCTGATGGACATTCGCCTCCCCGACGCGGCGCCCACGATCGAGGAGCGAGCGGCAGTGGATGCCGTGATCGGCTCGCCTGTCTCGGCGTGGGACGGCGGCGCACGCGGTTCTGCACGCGACGCACACACCGCGACTGGCGGCGCGTCCGTGCGTGGACGGAGGCACGAACTGGTACCCGCACTTCAGGCTCTCCAGGCGCGCGTGGGCTGGATCAGCGAAGGTGGGCTCGGCTACGTGTGCGAGCGGCTCAACGTGCCGCCCGCCGACGCGTGGGGAGTGGCGACTTTCTATGCCTTGCTCGCGACCACGCCGCGTCCTCGTCGCGTGTTGCACGTGTGCACGGACATCGCGTGCGCGGCGCGCGGTGCGCACGACATCGAGCGTGCGCTGGAGCAATCAGTGGGCAGCGCGATCAGCGGTGCACCTGAGGGCGATGCGATCCTCATGCGGGAATCCGACTGCGCGTGGATGCATTCGCCCTGCCTGGGCATGTGCGACATGGCGCCGGCCGCGTTCCTCGCCGTGGCTGGTGAATCGCCAAGCGAGGTTCTTTACGGTGCTCTGACACCAGGTGAAGCCGAAGCCATTTGTCGTCCTGAACGGAGTGAAGGACCTGCTATTTCTACCACTGAGAAACAGGTCCTTCCCTTCGCTTTGCTCGAGGGCGGGCGCTTCGCTCAGGACGACACGTGATTGTCGCTTCCGCCGGCGTTAAACGACCGAAGAGCGTCTCGCTCGGCGACTCACCAGCGACGGCGAGGAATGCGGCCGGCGCCATGTCGCACATGCCCAGGCAGGGCGAATGCATCCACGCGCAGTCGGATGCCCGCATGAGGATCGCATCGCCCTCCGGTGCACCGCTGATCGC
>JACMOE010000684.1 GCA_014378185.1 Gemmatimonadaceae bacterium
AATTGTCCATTGCAAGCTTGGAGCTCGCCGATGTCGCCCAGGGCGGCGGGGCCGAGGACGGCGTCGGGGACGGCGTGCGCGATGGCGTCGCCGTCGGAGTGGCCATGGAGATGGACGTCACCCGCAATGGCAATGCCGCCGAGCACGAGCGGACCACCAGGCGCAAAGCGGTGCGAGTCGTAGCCAATGCCCGTGCGGTTCACGGACGTTCGCCCCGCGCGCCGGTCACGCCGCGGCGACCGCGACCGCGGCCGCGACGGGTGCGACGATCGAGTAGTCCTGGCGTCGCCGCGCGGACTTGAAGCCGGCGTCGTGGATGAGCCGTTCCATCTCGGCGATGGTGGTGCGGTGCGTGGTATTCGCCGCGGACACGACGTTTTCCTCGATCATGAGGGAGCCGAAGTCGTTGCAACCGAACCGCAGTGCGGTCTGGCCCACCTTGACCCCCATCGTCACCCAGCTCGACTGGATGTTGGGCACGTTCTGGAGTGCGATGCGCGAAATGGCGACGGTGCGGAGGTAGTCCACGGCATCCGTCTTCACCATGTGGGACATGCGCGGGGTGTTCTCCGGCTGCAGCGGCCAGCAGATGAACGCGGTGAAGCCGCCTGTCCGCGCCTGCACCTCGCGCACGCGTTCCAGATGCTCGAGGCGTTCCGCCAGCGTCTCGCCGATGCCGTACATCATGGTGACGGAGGTCTTCATTCCCTCCTGATGCGCGATCTCCATGATCTCCAGCCAACGGTCTGCGCCCGCCTTCTTCTTCGCCACCTCGTCGCGCACGCGCTGCACGAGAATCTCGCCGCCGCCGCCAGGAATGGAGTCCAGCCCCGCCTTCTGGAGCTCACGGATCACGTCACGCGCATCCATGCGGTAGAGCTTTGCCCAGAAGTCCACCTCGCTCGGGCTGAAGCCATGGACGTGAATGGGGTGATGCGTCTTGATGTACCTGAGGAGGTCGAGATACCACTCGAACGGGATGTACGGGTTGTGGCCACCCTGCATGAGGATCTGCACGCCGCCCAACGCCTTGGCTTCGTCGATCTTGGCGCCGATCTGTTCGTACGACAGCGTCCAGCCCTCGGCGTCCTTGGGCCGGCGATAGAAGGCGCAGAAGCCGCAGTCGGCGACGCAGACGTTCGTGTAGTTGATGTTCCGGTCGACGATATACGTGACCGTGTTGTTCGGGTGCAGGCGCTGGCGCACCCGGTCTGCTTCAGCCCCCAGCTCGAGGAGCGGGGCGTTGGTGTAGAAGTCGAGGAGGTCGCGCGTGGGAGGCATCAGGCAGCCGGGAGGAAGGCGAGGGAGCCATTCGGCACGCGCCCGCTGGCGGCGAGCTTGCCGAAGAAGGTCGTGAGCCCCGCGAGGTGTTCGTACCGCAGCCCGTAATCGAGGCCCGAGAGGTACTCCAGGGCCTTCGACCGCACGACCCCGGTGGCCACCGCAGCCTGCGCGGCCAGTTGATCGAGGTGCGCGAGTCCCCAGTCGCGGGACTGGATGAGTTGCGCGTGAATCGCGAGGGCGCTGGCAACAGGTGTGGTGCGCTGCGCCACCCACACGGCAAACACGAAGGGCAGCCCCGTCCATTCCTTCCAGACGGCACCGAGGTCGTACACGTAGGGGTAGTCGGCGGCCATGGCACTCGTGCCGGACGTGAGCAGGAGCGCGGCGTCGCCAATGATGAGGCGCGCGTCGTGCCGCTGCATCCCACTGCGCGCCAGGTCCGCAATCTCCGCATCCGCTGGTACGAACGCTGGCGCCGACTTCCAGACCTGCTCGAACATCAATTGCAGCAGCGCGACGCTCGTCATGGAACTGCGGCTCACCAGCACCCGGGCGTGGTCGAGTGACTCCGCCGGGCGACGAGAGAAGAGCATCACGCTCCGCACGGGTCCATCACACGAGATGGCGAGGTCGGGCAACAGGACGTAGCGCGCTGCATCCCGCGCGTATTCCACGGCGGAGATCACGCTCACGTCAAGCCTGCCCAGCGCCATGGCCGTGTTGAGGGCCGAGGGCACCCCGTCCACCAGCTCGGCGTCCAGCGGCACGACCTTTCGGTCGATGGCGCCGTACACCGGATAGCAGTTGATGTAGGGAATCCGGCCAACGCGCATGACTATGCCGCCTCGGCGCGCGGCCGGGGCGGCTGGTCGAACACGCGCAACACCGTGTAGAACGAGTCGCGTTCCGCAGGCGTCTTGCCCGCGCCGCGAATGAGGCGAAGGATCTCGTCCAGCGACATGGCCTGCGACGTATGTGCGCCGGCTTCATGGTAGATCTTCTCGCGCACCACCGTGCCTTCCAGGTCGTTGACGCCGAAGTGCAGCGACATCTGCGAGATGGCCGGCGTGACCATGATCCAGTGGGACTTCACATGCGTGAAGTTGTCCAGGAACAGGCGTCCCACCGCCAGGTTCTTGAGGTCGTCGAATCCCGTGGTGGCGGTGCCGGTGCGGCCCAGCTCCACGCCAAGCTCGTTGTTGTCCGGATGATACGCGAGCGGAATGTAGGCCAGGAACCCGCCCGTTTCGTCCTGGAGGTCGCGCAGCATGCCGAGGTGGTTGATGCGATCCTCGTACGTCTCGACGTGCCCGTAGAGCATCGTGCAATTGGTGCGAATGCCAAGCTCGTGCGCGGTGCGATGCACGTCGATGTACTCGGTGCCCGACAACTTTTTTTCGGCGATGGTGGCGCGGACACCCGGGCTGAACACCTCGGCGCCGCCGCCAGGCATGGTATCGAGACCGGCCTCGCGGAGGCCGATGAGCACATCGCGGACGGACATCTTGTCGATGCGCGCGATGTGGGCGATTTCCACGGCGGTGAGCGCCTTGATGTGCACCTGCGGATGCCGCGCCTTGAGGCCGCGAAACATCTCGTCGTAGTAGGCGAAGCCTGCCTGCATGTCGAGGCCGCCCACGATATGGAATTCGCGGGTGATGTCCCCGTCGACGCTCGCCGCCTCTTCCCACACCTGCTCCATCGTGTACCGGTACGCACCGGCCTCCTTGGGCAGGCGCGCATAGGAGCAGAACACGCACGTCTTGCGCAGGATGCAGACGTTCGTGGGATTGATGTGCTGGTTGGCCGCGAAGGTCACCACGTTGCCGTTGCGTGCGCGATTGGACGCATCGGCCATCGCCCCCAGGCCGAGCAGGTCGGCCGTGTGGAACAGCGCGGCTCCATCAGCGGGGGCCAACCGTTCGCCCGCGATGACCTTGTCGGCGATGGGAAGCAGCGCCGGATCGGTGATGCGCGAGCGGTCGAACGGGACGGCGATGGGCACGGCGGTTTACTCCTTGAAGCGCTTGACGACGATAGAGACATTGTGGCCGCCGAAACCGGCGCTGTTGCTCAGCACCGCCCTGACATCCCGCTGCCTGGGCACATTCGGCGTGAAATCCAGATCACCGCACTCCGGATCGGGCGTGGCGAAATTGATGGTGGGGGGAATTACCCCGTCGCGCATGGCCAGCGTGGCGGCAATAAATTCCACCCCCCCCGCCGCACCCAGCATGTGTCCTGTCATGGACTTGGTGGAGGAGACGCTGAGGCGCGGCGCCGACTCCCCGAAGACCATGGCGATGGCCCTGGCCTCATTAGAATCGTTCAGCGGCGTGGAAGTTCCATGCGCATTCACGTAATCCACGTCGGCCGCTGTCAGGTTTGCGTCCGCGAGTGCGCCACGCATGGCGCGCTGCAGTCCCTCGTGATCGGGCAACTGCCCCGTGAGATGATAGGCGTCGCCCGTGGCCCGGTACCCGCCCATCTCGCCATAGATCTTCGCGCCGCGTGCGAGGGCATGCTCCAGCAGCTCGAGCACGACGATGCCGGCGCCTTCGCCCATGACGAATCCGTCGCGATCCTTGTCGAAGGGGCGCGAGGCCGTTTCCGGGCAGTCGTTGCGGGTGGACAGGGCGGTCATGTTGGCAAAGCCGCCAATCGACATGGCGGTCACAGCCGCTTCCGATCCGCCGCAGATCATGATGTCGGCGTCGCCGTACTGGATGGTGCGGAACGCATCGCCTATGGCATGCGCGCTGGTGGCGCACGCGGAGACGGTGGCGTAATTGGGGCCGCGCGCATTGAAGCGCATGGACACCACGCCCGCGGCGATGTCGGCGATGAACATGGGGATGAAGAAGGGGCTGATCTTGCTCGCCCCGCGCTCGCGGTAGGTGTCGTGCTGGTCCTCGAAGCTCTTCAGGCCCCCGATGCCACTGCCGACGATGACCCCGAGCCGATCGATGTCATACGTACCGGCGGTGAGGCCGGCGTCAGCCATGGCCTCGACCGATGCCGCCACCGCGTACTGGGTGTAGGGATCCGCCCGCTTGGCCTCCTTGCGCTCCATGGTCGAGAGCGGGTCGAAGCCCTTGAGCTCACAGGCGAACCGCACGGGAAACGTCGATGCGTCGAACTTCGTGATCGGGGCGGCTCCCGAGACGCCCTTCTGCAAGGCGCGCCAAGTCGTCGCCACATCGTTTCCGATGGGCGTTACGGCACCGAGACCAGTGACGACGACCCGACGCCGCATTACTCGCCGACCTTGCCGTTCAGGTAGGCGACGGCATCACCGACCGTGCGCAGCTTTTCCGCGTCCTCGTCGGGAATGTCGATGTTGAACTCCTTCTCGAATTCCATCACCAGCTCGACGATGTCGAGGCTGTCGGCCCCGAGATCCTCGATAAAGCTGGCTTCGTCAGTCATCTTGTCGCGCTCGACGCCGAGCTCCTTCTCGATGATGTCACGGACCTTCTTGGCATTGTCGGCCATGGAACTGGCTCCTGTAAGTGAGAACTGAGGGGAAAGTTAGCGAAAGTCGTAGCGAATTGTCACTCTGAATTTGTCGTCCCGAGCGAGGCGAAGGACCCGCGTTTTGTCACTGAACGATCAGGTCCTTCGCTGCGCGTTCAGGACGACACCTACATCACCATGCCGCCGTCCACCACGAGCACCTGGCCCGTGATGTACGACGCGAGGTCGGACGCGAGGAACGCGACCATTCCCGCGATGTCCTGGGGGCTGCCGAGCCGGTCCAGTGGAATCTGGCTCGACAGCGCAGCCCGCGCTTCGGGTGTCATGGCGGCGGTCATGTCCGTCTCGATGAAACCCGGGGCGATTGCGTTGACCAGGATGTTCCGGGAGCCCAGCTCCTTGGCCACCGACTTGGTGAGGCCGATGAGCCCCGCCTTGCTGGCGGCATAATTCGCCTGCCCCTTGTTGCCGGTAATGCCCACGATGCTGGCGATGTTGATGATCCGGCCCCAGCGCCGCTTCATCATGCCGCGCGCGGTTGCCCGGATGGCCACGAACGCCCCCCGGAGGTTCGCGTCGAGCACCATGTCCCAGTCGTCGTCCTTGATGCGGAAGAGCAGGTTGTCGCGCGTGAGCCCGGCGTTGTTCACCAGGATGTCCACCTGCCCGAACGCGACCTCCACCGCCTGCACAAGCGCCACGACAGACGCGGGATCGCTGACGTCAGCGCCAAAGCCCAGCGCCCCTCCGCCCAGCTCCTCGGCCACCTCGGCGGCACGCGCCTGGTCACGCCCAACGACGGCAACGCGCGCTCCCGCTTCGGTGAGCGAAGCCGCAATGGCGCGGCCGATGCCACGCGTGCTGCCAGTCACCAGCGCGGTGCGGCCCGTCAGGTCGATCTTCACGAGGTCACCAATGTGAGCAGGGCGTCCACCTCGGCAGCCGTGCCGCAGGTGACGACGTTGAGGGCGGGGGCAATCTTCTTGACGAGTCCCTTGAGCACGGCGCCGGGTCCCATCTCCACGAAAAGCGCGTCGGAATGGGCGGCCGCGAGAGACTCCACCTCGCGAACCCACTGCACGGGTGACGTGAGTTGTTGCACGAGCAGACGTCGCGCAAGCGCCGCGTCCGTAATGGGTTGGCCGTTCACGTTCGAGTACACCGGGAAGCGCGGATCGGCGAGATGCGCCATGGCGATCGCAGACTCCAATCCAGCTGCCGCGTCCGTCATGAGGGGCGAATGGAAGGCGCCGCTGACGTTCAGCCTGATCGTGCGCTTGGCCCCTGCCGCCTTGGCCAAAGCCATGGCGCGGTCCACGCCGGCCGGCTCGCCGCTGATCACGGTCTGACCTGGCGAGTTGAAGTTGGCGGGCGACACGACTCCCTCCGCACTGGCCTCCTCGCAGATTTCCTCGACGGGAGTGGTCAGGTCGCCGAGCAGTGCCGCCATTGCGCCGGGTCGGCGCGTGCCGGACTCGAACATCAGTTCGCCGCGCGTACGCACCAGTTGCACGGCTTCTGGAAGCGCGAGGGCATCAGCGGCATGATACGCCGTGAATTCCCCCAGCGAATGGCCTGCTGCGGCCACCACCATCGGCGCCAGCGCGTCGCGCACCACAGCCCAGACGGTCGCGCCATGCGTGGGCCGCGCGGGCTGGGCGTTCAGCGTTTTGGTGAGCTCGTCAGCTGGCCCCTCGAAGCACAGCTGGCTCAGCGGCGCGCCGATTACCGCGTCGGCCGCACGGAACGTTTCGCGGGCCGCGGGAAAGCGCTCGGCGAGATCCTTTCCCATGCCTGGCACCTGCGACCCCTGACCGGGGAACAACAGCACGACGCTGGGCATGCGCTAGAAGCGGACGACCATGGAGCCCCACGTGAAGCCTGCGCCGAATGCGACGAGCAGCGCCGTGGTGCCGCCCTTGACCCGCCCGCTTTCGATGGCTTCGTCGAGCGCGATGGGGATGGAGGCTGACGACGTGTTGCCATAGCGATCGACGTTCACGTAGACCTTGCTCATCGGAATGTTCGCGTACTTGGCCGTGGCCTCGATGATCCGGACGTTCGCCTGGTGGGGTATGAGGATGTCGATGTCATCGCCGCGCAATCGCGCACCGTCGAGCGCGCGATCGCAGGCCTCGCTCATGGAACGCACGGCGTGGCGGAACGTGCCGCGGCCCGCCATGCGCACGTAGCTCGAGCGGTCGTCGAGCACGGCCTGGCTGAACGGCGCCTTCGCACCGCCGCTCGGCCGCCACAGCAGCTCAGCGAGTGTGCCGTCGCTGCGCATGAAGGCGCTGAGGATTCCCCTGGTGGAATGCGCCTCATTCCGCTTGAGGATGACGGCCCCTGCCCCGTCGCCGAAGAGCACGCAGGTGGAGCGATCCTGCCAGTCCACGATGGAACTCATCTTCTCCGAGCCTACCACCAGTGCGGTCTCGATGACGCCCGATTGCATGAGTCCTTCGGCCACCGTCATGGCGTAGATCCATCCCGAGCATGCGGCAGACAGGTCGAACGCCGCCGCTCGCGTGGCGCCAAGTTCCGCCTGGAGGTCCACCGCCGTGGATGGCAGGAGGCGGTCCGCGGTGGCCGTGCTGAGGATGATTGCGTCGATCTCGCCGGGCTGTACGCCGGCGCGGCTCATGGCCGTGCGGGCGGCGGTCGCGGCCATCGAGCAGGTGGTTTCGGCGTCGGTGGCGATGTGTCGCTGGACGATGCCGGTGCGCTCGACGATCCACTCGTGCGAGGTCTCGAGTCCCAGCGCGGCGAAGTCGTGGTTGGTCATGATACGCGCCGGAATTCCGCGTCCTGTGCCGGCAATGAAGGCGACCGGCCGTTTCACGCCGCGGACTCCGTGGTGTCTCCGAGGCGCTGGCCGATGAGGTCATTCATGCCACTGGTCACGGCCTGGGCGGCCGCCTTGATCGCGTTCTTGATGGCGCGCGAGGAGGACTTGCCGTGCGCAATCATGCTTACGCCGCGCACGCCGAGCAGGGGTGCGCCGCCATGCTCCGAATAGTCCAGGTGCTTGAGGGCCGCCTCCAGCTGTGCGCTGTCCACCCCCGCCTTCCGCAGCGTCTCGATCATGAGCGGGCCAATGCCCTCGTAGAACTTCAGCAGCACGTTGCCGACGAAGCCGTCACAGACCACGACGTCGAGGCCGTGATGTTCCGTGCCCCCGGCGGGGAGGTCGCGGCCCTCCACGTTGCCGATGAAGTTCAGGCCCGACGCCCTGAGCAGCAGGTGCGCCTCCTTCGTGACCGCGTTGCCTTTTTCCGGCTCCTCGCCGATGCTGAGCAATCCCACCGCCGGATTCGCTCGGCCCAGCACGCATTCCGCGTATGTGGCGCCGAGTCGCGCGAACTGTACGAGTTCTTCGGGGGAGCAGTCCACGTTGGCGCCCGAATCGACGACCACCAGCGTGTTGCGGAGCGAGGGAAAGAAGGTGGCAATGGCCGGCCGCTTGAGGCCCGCGTGCAGGCGAAGGAGCACCATGGACGTGGCCATTTGTGCTCCTGTGCTGCCAGCGGACACGAAGGCGTCGGAATTTCCCTCGGCCTGGAGTCGGAGCCCAACGGCCATGGAGCTGTTGGGCTTGCCGCGCACGACGGCGCTGGGCCGGTCCGTCATCTCGATGACGTCGGGCGCCTCGACAATGGACAGGCGATCGCGATGAACGGCCAGCGCGGACAACTCGCCGTTGAGCAGGTCGCGCAACTGCGCTTCCACGACGGCGGTTTGTCCCACGAGTTGAATGCTATGAGCGGGATCGAGCTCGGCGAGCGCCAACAGCGCACCGGCTACGGTCGCATGGGGAGCAAAGTCGCCCCCCATGGCGTCCAACGCGATCCGCGCCAAGATCAGGCTTCCTTGGCCGCGACTCGCTGCTCACCTGCATAGTATCCGCACTCGGCGCACACGTGATGCGGGCGCTTCATGGCCTGGCATCGCGGGCACTTCTGGATGGCGGTGATGGGCGCGGTCTTGTGCGTGTTGCGGGCGCGCTTCTTTCGCTTGCTGGTTCTGCGCTTCGGGACAGCCATGGTCTGGTCGGAAAGGGATAGGAACCGGACAACTCAGCTCTGATCGGCATGCGCGCACGAACCGAGATTCAACTCGGCCCCGCATGTCGGGCACAGCCCCTTGCAGTCGTCACGGCACAACGCGTAGCCTGGAACGTTCAACAACCACTGCTCGCGTACGGCAGGCCGGAGATCGAGTTCGGCCGACCGGTCATCGAGCAGAAATACATCAGGATCATCTTCCACGCCCTCCGTCCCCGCTTCCGCGAAGATGAGGTGCGCCTCGTCGGAGACGAGACCTTTCGTGTCGCCCAGACAGCGGCTGCACGAGAGTGCCACGACTCCATCGATCGAACCGTGCCAGTAGAACCGGCCTGGCCCCGCCGCCGACAACCGCCCTGTCACCTGCACGGGCGCCGCAGGCTTGGGGTCTCCGTCCTGCCACACTGGATCGTCTACCGACAAGACGTCATCTACGGTGACGGCGTGCTCGGTCAGCGACCGAATGTCAAAGGACAGCATAGCCTCCTAACCTAGCCTGACTGGCGTGTCTATACAAGTCCGCACGGCGCGGCGAGTTAGCCGACGGTCACCCACTCGCACTCGGCAAAGAAGAAGCGTGCCTCGCGGGCCGCATTGTCGTCCGAGTCCGAGGCATGGATGGCGTTCCGGCCCTTGGACTCCGCGTAGAGCTTCCGGACCGTCCCGGCCGCAGCGTCAGCCGGATCCGTGGCGCCGATGGCGTCACGCAGGGCACTCACTGCGTCGGCCTTTTCCAGGACGAGCGGCATGCAGGCGCCCGACGTCATGAACTCGACCAGTTCGCCGTAAAACGGGCGCGCCCGGTGGACTTCATAGAAGTGTCCAGCCTGCTCCGTGCTCATGCGCATGGTACGCGCGGCGCGAATGCGGAAACCCTTCTCCTCGAGAAGGGCGATGATCTTTCCCGCCTTGCCAGCGCCGAAGGCGTCGGGCTTGATGATCGTGAGGGTGTAATTGCCAGCCATCAGTCTGCTCCGTGAAATGTGCGCACCTGCGGTGCCCCGTCATGATCCAATCAATTTACGAACGATGTCGCCTCGCGTGAGAAAGCCGACCAGCCGGCCGTCTCGCACCACGGGGACCCGATCCACGTCCCTGTTACTCACCAGCGCCGCCACCTCTGCCAGCGGCTGCTCTGGCGCGACACACAAGACCTGCCGCGTCATCACGTCCCGCACTGTCTTTCCGCCCATGGACGGAGGCGTGGCGACACGTGCATCCGGACCGGTGAAGGCCTGCATCGTGAGCAGATGCCGGATCACTTCCCGCTCGCTCACCATGCCCAGCACC
>JACMOE010000685.1 GCA_014378185.1 Gemmatimonadaceae bacterium
ATGATCAATACGCGCATGGATGCGAATATACCTATCCGCTCAGGACGACATCGGGCTAATCGCGGCCGCGGAACGCGTCAGTGAACGCCGACTTCGCACGATCGAACGCGTCGCCCACACTCGACATGCCCGCGTTGGCCTTGTCCGAGTAGTAGCGCGCCGCATCGGAGATGTCGTCGCCCAGCGCCTGATTCTGCTCACCGCGCCGCGTGTACGCGCCGGCGACGATGGCGTCGTAGACGCCGCTCGTGCGCCACCGCTCGAGCTCCGCGGCGCGTACCGTGTTGAACGGATGCTCGCGAAACGCCGTGTTGAACACCTTGAGGATCTTGTCCCACGTGTCGCCGCCGCTCTCGTACGTGGCCGCCTGGGTCATGAAGGCGTCCACGCTGGTGATGTCGCCACAATCACGGCCGCCGGCCAGCCGCATGAAGGTGGTGCCTGCCACCGCACGGTCCTGAATCGCGAGCAGCGCGGCCCGATCGCTGGAGAACTCACTCTTGCGATGCCATTCCAGCAACGCAAGCTGGAAGGGCAGGAGCGCGATGCCTACCGGAAGAAGTGCCAACGAGCCGACCGTGACGAGCACCATGGCGATGGTGCGATATGTCATGTGGTCGCTCATGATGTGGCCGAGCTCGTGGGCGAGGAGGAAGCGCCGCTCATCGTCGCTCTCGAGCAGTTCCAGCGCGGCCGATGTCATGACGATGAACGGATTGTCGAAGCCGATGGCGTACGCATTCACCCTGGGTGACTGCGTGACGTAGAGCTCGGGCCGCCTGGGCCAGTCGAGTGTGGTCAGTACGTCGGTGAGGAGCGCGTCGAGCCTCGGCCGCTGCACCGGACTCACCTGCACCGCGTTCGCAAGGAAGATCTGGCGCACACGTCGCTCGGTGAGGAACGTGGCCACCTGGCGCATGACTTCGTCGAAGCCCGGAATGGCGCGCAGCGTGTTGAGCGCCGCGCGGTCGGCGGGGTGCTCCCACGCCGTGCTGGAGATCTGGGGTAGCGGATTGGGCATGGTGGCGCTCCGAGAGGATGTCTGGGAGAACTACGGGCCGCGGCGTGGGAAAGTGTCAGTCAGACTGTCGGACTGACCGACGACTTGGCGGACGCGTCCTTCACACGACGTGAAATGCGTGCTCGAGGTCCGCCAGCAAGTCTCCTGCGTCCTCCACGCCACAGCTCAGCCGAATCAGGCCCTCCGTGATCCCCAACGCGGCCCGCCGATCCGGCTCGACGCTCGCATGCGTCATCGACGCCGGGTGGCTGATGAGACTTTCGACTCCGCCCAGCGACTCCGCGAGCGAAAAGAGTCGACAGCGGCTCAGCACAGCGTTCGCGCGTTCCTTGGAGCCAAGCTCCACGGAGATCATCCCGCCAAACCCCGACATCTGCGCCTTGGCAAGCTCGTGCTGCGGATGCGACGGCAGCCCGGGATAGATCACCTGCTCAGCGCCGAGCCGCTCGGCCAGCCACGCGGCGATCTGGCGGCCATTCTCGTCGTGGCGCGGCATGCGGAGGTGCAGCGTCTTGGTGCCGCGCAGGGCGAGCCACGAATCGAACGGGCCAGGTACCGCGCCAGCGGCGTTGAGGATGAACTGGAGCCGCGCGGCGAGGTCGTCGTCGTTCAGGATCGCGATGCCGCCGATCATGTCCGAGTGGCCGTTGAGGTACTTGGTGGTGGAGTGGTAGATGATGTCCGCCCCGAACTCGAAGGGGCGCTGGAAGAACGGCGACGCAAAGGTGTTGTCCACCAGGAGCAGCGCGTCGTGCACGTGTGCGATGTCGGCCGCCGCACGCAGGTCGCAGATGCGCATGAGCGGGTTGGTGGGTGTCTCGACGAACACCAGGCGCGTGGCGGGGGTCATCGCGTCCTCGATGCGCTGCGGGTCGCGCGTGTCCACCCAGGAGAACGTGAGTCCGAAGTTGCCGAGCAGCTTGTCGAACAGGCGGAAGACGCCGCCGTAGAGATTCTCGCCGCACACGATGTGGTCGCCAGCCTTGAACAGCTTCATGATGGAGTCGACACATCCCATGCCGGAACTGAAGGCGAAGCCGTGACGGCCTCCTTCCAGTGCGGCGACGTTTCGCTCGAGCGCTTCCCGGGTGGGGTTCTTGCCACGTGCATACTCGTAGCCCTTATTCACTCCAAGGGCTTCCTGCACGTAGGTCGAGGTGAGGTACACCGGCGTCATGATGGCGCCGGCGAGCGGTTCAGGGCGCTGTCCGGCATGGATGGCGCGGGTCGCAAAGGCCGCGTTGAGGTCGTCATCGAATATTCGCGTCATGCCGGTATCACTCGGTGTTGGTTCATGGGGCAAGGTAGCGGGAGCCGCGGGAGGGAGCGAGGCTGCGCTGGCAACGCCCTTCGACGTCAGGAACCAAATCACATCATAAATGACTGCTGAATTCAATACCGCGCCCTGCTGCCTCATCGTTGACGACGAGCCGCGACTGCGTCAGGTGCTCGTGCACCTCATGCGGAGCGACGGCTTCGCCTGTCTCGAAGCGGGCAATGGGGAGGAGGCGCTGGCGCACCTGGAGCGGCAGCCGGTCACGCTGGTGATGAGCGACCTGCGCATGCCGAAGATGGACGGCCTCGAGATGCTGCGGCGCGTGCGCGGCCGCTGGCCCGACACTGCGGTCGTGATGATCACCGCCGTGTCCGACGTGGAGGTTGCCGTGAGCTGCCTGGCCATCGGCGCCATGGACTACCTCACCAAACCGTTCCACCTGGAGGAAGTGCGCGCGCGCGTGGCCCAGGCGCTGGAGAAGCGCCGGCTCGTCATCGAGAATCGCGGCTACCACGAGAGCCTCCAGGAGAAGGTGGCGGTGCAGGCCCGCCGGCTCGAGGAGCTGTTTCTCGCCAGCGTACAGTCGCTGGCCGAAGCGCTCGAGGTGAAGGATCCGTACACGCGCGGCCACTCCATCCGCGTGAGCCACTACTCCATGGTGATCGCGCGCGAGCTGGGGCTCGAAGGCGAACTGCTCCGCCAGATCGAGCTGGGCGGGCACGTGCACGACATCGGCAAGATCGGCGTGCGCGAAGAGGTGCTCAACAAGCCGGGCAAGCTGACGGATGCGGAGTACGAGCACATCATGACGCACCCCGTGGTGGGATGGCGAATCCTCGCGCCACTGCTTGGCGAAACGCCGGCCGCCCTGAACATCGTGCGCTCGCATCACGAGCGGTACGATGGGCGCGGTGTGCCGGACCGCCTGGCAGGGGACCTGATTCCGCTGGAGGCACGCATTGCCGCCGTGGCCGATTCATTCGATGCGATGACCAGCGATCGTCCCTATCGCCCGGACGGCATGACGCTCGAGGCGTCGGTCGGAGAATTGGTGCGGTGCAGCGGCACGCAGTTCGACCCTTCGGTCGTAGCGGCCATGGTGTCGGCGGTGGAAGGGGGCCGCGTCGCGCTCGTGCCGCGGGCAACGTCGTATGTCGGCGTGGCAAGTGCCGCCACCGCTTCGCCCACGCGTTAAGCCGGCAGGATCTCGATCACGCTTGGCTGCTTGTAGGCGCTGAGGCGCTGCTCGCACCAGCGCTTCACATCCTCTTCCAGCACGCTGCCGGTCACGTGCAGGAGGATGTCGTTCTCCTTCACGGGATCGGGCAGGGCGGACACCTGCGCGCGCGTCACGCCCGGCATGGCGGCCACCACCTGCTCGAGTTCACGCGGATAGATGTTGAAGCCGCTGCGTGTGAACATGGGCTTCAGCAGGCCAAGGAACCGCACGTCGCCGTTCGGCTCGCGCACGCCTTCGTCACCTGAGCAGAGCCAGTCTCCGCGGCGCGGCAGCCCATGTCGGCCCCCGACGTACCCGCGAAACACATTCTCGCCGCGGACACAGATTTCGCCGGCCGTACCGTCGGCGAGCGCCTGCGCGTGCGCCTCCCCCCCATCGTACGGCACGCCGTACTTCGCGGGAGAAAAGATGCGGACCTCGACACGTGGCAGCGCGGTGCCCATCGACCCGCGCGCGTTGGGACGATCGGGGCGATTGACCAGGCACACCGGGCCCGCCTCAGTGAGGCCATAGCCCTGGCGCAACTCCATGCCCGTTACGTCGGCCCATCGGTCCTGTAGTTCCACGGGCAGCACGGCGCCCCCGCAGATGCAGAGCCGGAGTGCGCTGTCGCGGAGACTTGTGCCGCGCCGCGCGATGATCGTGAGGAGTGCCTGAAATACCGCGGGCACGCCGACGACCTGCGTGACGCCATCAGCGAGCAGGTCCACCGCCCTGACCGGGTGAAACCGCTCCATCGTGGTCACGCGCGCACCAAGGAGCAGAGGCGCACTCGCTGTGACCGTGAGCCCGAAAAGGTGCGCGAACGGCAGGAGCGCGAGCACGTGGTCGTCAGCGGTATCGTTCAGCGCCTCGATGGTGGACCGCGCATTCGCCAGCAGGTTGCGATGCGTGAGGATTGCACCGAGTGGCGTGCCCTGCATGGCGGACGTGTAGACGACGGCTGCTTCCTCGTCGCGTCCGTCGGCATCGCGCTCGCCTTCGACGAGCAGGCCATGATGGGCTCCCAGGTCCACCTCGTGGGTACGCCCCGCCGAGAGGACCGTGGCGCGGCGCGGTGCCTCGTCGAGGAGCACCGTGGTGATGCCCTCGGGCAGCCGGGGCACGAAGGCGCGCGTGGTGAACACGGCGCCGACGTTGGCGTCTGCGCACTGGAAGGCGATCTCCGCGGGCGCCGCGAGGGGATTGATCAACACCGCGCCACGACCATCACACGCGGCGAGCGCCGTGATGAACGCGGGCGACGTGGGC
>JACMOE010000686.1 GCA_014378185.1 Gemmatimonadaceae bacterium
CGGCGGCTGCTGAGTTGCGCCTCGCCGTGGCAACGCGCGCTGCGGCGGAAACGACGGCCACGTCGCAGCGCCAGGCGGGTCGTGCCGCGATCGGCGCCCCGGCAGGCCACAGCGCGGGCACGACGCCGTATGTCGTCACGCTGCCCACAGCGTCGGTGCGCAACGTGGTGGTGCTGTCACCGCGCGCCATCCCCGACGTCCACGGCCTTCCCTTGCGCCAAGCCGTGCATGCGCTGCACGTGGCTGGTTTTCGCGTGCGCCTGGAGCCTGGAATCGCGGGTCTCACTGCACCCGCCGCCGGATCCATGGCGGCGGCAGGATCGATTGTGCACCTGGCGGGTGCACCATGATACCCATGCCCATCGAGACTGTGCTTGCCGCACTCAGAAGCAGCGGGCTGCTGGTCGCGACGCGTGGGACCCTGCCCCAGACCGTGCAGACGGTCACCGATGACAGCCGTGTCGTCGTGGCCGGTGCGCTCTTTCTCGCGGTGCGCGGCTCCGACAGCGATGGCCACGAATACCTGCAAGGCGCCGAGCGCGCCGGCGCGGTCATCGCCGTCGTCGATGACCCGTCGCGCACGACGCTGCCTGCCATCGTGGTCACGGATACGCGGCGTGCAGTTGCCATCGCCTCCGCGGCATTCTACGGCGAGCCCGCTCGTGAGCTGCGACTCATCGGCGTCACGGGCACCAACGGGAAGACAACCACCGTCGGCATGCTGCGGCACCTGCTGGATGAGCCCGAGCGTCGCGCGGCCTCCATTGGCACACTGGGTGTGCTCATCGGGAGCGCCGGCGAGGAACTCGATGGCGGCAGCGGACTCACCACGCCCGGTCCCGTAGAGCTCCAGCGCGTGCTGCGCGCGCTCGTGGATCGCGGCGTCCACACGGTGGCGATGGAAACGTCGTCGCACGCGCTGCACCAGAATCGCGCGGCGGGGCTGCAGTTTGCGGCGGGCGTGTTCACCAACCTCACGCGCGACCACCTGGATTACCACGTCACGATGGAAGCGTACCTTGCCGCAAAGGCGATCCTCGTGTCGCTCCTGACCGCCAACGGGTCCGCCGTGATCAACGCCGACGACCCGGCGTGGCGTGCACTACCCTCGGCGGCGCGCACCGTGCGCTTCGGCCTGCATGGAGGCGACGTGTGCGCAGACGATCTCCGCTATGGCCCGCGCGGCTCCGAGTGGTCGTTGGTGACCGGTACCGAGCGACACGCGGTGGCGCTTCCCCTCATAGGGGATTTCAACGTTTCCAACGCACTCGCCGCCGCGGCGGCCGCGTGGACGGTGGGCCTGCCGCCAGCCGACATCGCTGCGCGGCTGTCGAGCATGCCACAGGTGCCAGGGCGACTGGAGATCATCAGCGACGCGCCGACGGTGCTGCGCGATTACGCGCACACGCCCGACGCACTCGAGCGTGCCCTCGACGCCGTGCGCCCATTCACGCGGGGACGGCTCGTCGCCGTGTTTGGCTGCGGCGGCGACCGTGACCGCGGCAAGCGACCGGAGATGGGGCGCATCGCCGAGGCACGTGCGGACCGCGTGATCGTCACCAGCGACAACCCGCGCACCGAGGACCCCGAGCGCATCCTGGATGACATCGAGGCGGGAATGACCATGGGACGCCACGAGCGCATCGAGGATCGCCGCGACGCCATCGCGCGCGCGATTCATGCTTCTATCGCAGGCGACGTGATCGTGCTCGCCGGCAAGGGGCACGAGACATACCAGATTCGTGGCACGATCAAGTACCCGTTCGACGAGCGAGCGATCGTGCGAGAGATTCTTTCGGAGGAATGACCTGATGGCGGACGCCAGTACACCACAAGCCAGCGCGCTCGAGCAGCCGCAGTTCTGGACGCTCGACCGTTTGCGCGACGCCCTGGGTGCCGGACCGCGTGGCACGAGCAGCATTTCGCGCATCGCCACCGACACGCGTCAGGTTGCCGAGGGCAGTTGCTTCGTGGCGCTCAAGGGGGAATCGTTCGACGCGCACGACTTCCTCGCCGATGCGGTCGCAAAGGGTGCGAAGGCGCTGGTGGTTAACGACGCACGGCGTGCGGCGGCGCTCGGCGTACCCGTCTACGAAGTGGCCGACACCCTGGTGGCGCTCGGCGCGCTCGGCCGGTATCGCCGGCGGGTGTGGGGTCGGCCAGTGGTGGGCGTGGTGGGCACCAACGGCAAGACGAGCACGAAGGAGTTGTTGAAGGCCGCGCTGGGTGGCGCACTCACGGTGCACGCCACGGTCGGCAACTACAACAACCTCGTCGGCGTGCCGCTCACGCTGTTCGCGCTGCCGGACGACGCGGACATCGCGGTGATCGAGATGGGCACCAACCATCCCGGGGAAGTGGAGGCATTGCGGGCCATCGTTGAGCCCGATGTAGTGGTGGTGACATCGATCGCCGAGGAGCACCTCGAGGGCCTGGTGGACCTGGAGGGGGTACTGCGGGAGGAAGTGTCGGCGTGCAAGGGTGCTCCGTTGGCCGTCACCCCGTCGGCCCAGCCTGAAGTGGCGGATGCGGCGCGGCCGCTGGCGACGCGCACCATCAGCGCGGGGCTCGATTCGGGCGATGTGCATGCGTCGGCGTGGGGAATGGAGCCAGACGGGCAGGGGTGGCTGGAGTTGGACGGAGTGCGTGTGCGCGTGCCGCTCAGGGGTGTGCACAACCTGCGCAATGCGATGCTGGCCATCGCGGTGGCGCGGGAGAGCGGCGTGGCGCCCGAGGCCATTGCGCGGAGCATGGCGATGATGGCATCGCCTCCGATGCGCGTGAACTTCGAATCGCACGGCCGGGTGACCATCATCAACGACGCCTACAATTCGAATCCCGGGTCGGCGCGGGTGGCGCTGGAACTGCTCGAGCACGCGGGCGCTGGTCGGCAACGGGTGGCTGTGCTCGGCACGATGCTGGAGCTGGGTACGCATGCCGACCGGTTGCACGATGAAGTTGCGCGCGCTGCGCTGGCCACGCCGATCGAACTGGTGGTGGGCGTTGGCGGGTTGGCCGACGCCCTCGAACGCGTGGCACCGGGCGACACCAGGGTGGCTCGCGGTGCCGATCCCGTGGCGGCGTGGGATGCGGTCCGTTCGCGCGTGGCTCCGGACGCGGTTATTCTGCTGAAGGGATCGCGCGGGGTTCGACTCGAGGGGCTGGTGCCCGTGATTTCGGAGTGGGCCAGGGGATAAGGCTGACGTCCGTCGCTGCGCTCAGGACGACTTGTTCAGTTTCACAATTGCACCATAGCGAGTCCATTGCTCTACTATCTCTTCGTCCCGCTGGTCAAGCAGTACCACATCCTGAACATCTTCACGTACATCACCTTCCGGGCAGCAGGCGCGGCGGTGACGTCCATCGTGTTGAGCTTCGTGGTGGGTCCGGTCATTCTGAAGTGGCTGGACAACGCTGCCAACTACCAGGTGGTGCGCGAGGGCACGCCTGACGCGCATGCCCTCAAGACGAAGACGCCCACGATGGGTGGCTTGATCTTCCTCTTTTCCGCGCTGGTATCCACGCTGCTCTGGGCGCGCGTGTTCAGCCATTACGTGATGCTGGCGCTGATCGTGACGGCGGGCATGGGCGTCATCGGCTTTCTCGATGACTATCTCAAGCTGAAGCAGCGCCGCCTGGGGCAGAAGAACGAGGGGTTGGTGGAGCGCTACAAGCTCATCGGGCAGATGACCATCGGATTGTTGTTCGGCGCGTACCTCTGGGCGTACCCGTTGTCGCCGAACCTGGCGGGCGGGTCCACCACGCTGCCCTTCTACAAGTACATGCTCGTCGTGTTCGTGCCCACCATCCTGTACGTGCCGTGGACCACGTTCGTGCTGGTCGGCGTGAGCAATGCGGTGAATTTCACCGACGGACTGGATGGGCTGGCGGCCGGCCTCAGCGCGATCGGCTTTGCCACGCTCGCCATCTTCGCCTACCTCATCGGCCGAGTGGATGCCACGCGCTACCTGGGCATCTTCTACCTTCAGCACTCGGGTGAGCTCACGATCTACTGCCTGGCGATGGTCGGGGCGCTCATCGGCTTCCTGTGGTTCAACACCTACCCGGCGCAGGTGTTCATGGGCGATACCGGCTCCCTCGCACTCGGCGGCGCGATCGGGGCGGTGGCCATCCTGCTCAAGTCGGAGTTCCTGCTGCTGCCCATCGGCATCGTGTTCTTTGCGGAGATGATGTCGGTGGTGATCCAGCGGTTCGTCTTCAAGTATCGCAAGAAGCGATATGGCCTCGAGTATGCGCAGCAGCATCGAGTCTTTCTCCGCGCTCCACTCCATCACCATTTCGAGGTGAAGGGGTGGAGTGAGCAGCAGGTGGTGGTTCGGTTCTGGATCATCGGCATCATCGGAGCCTTCATCGCGCTCTCCACGTTGAAGGTGCGCTGACGTGCCCGTGCGCTCGCTCACCGAGGCGCTGCCCGCCGCGTGGACGCGCGGCGAGATCAGCGTGATTGGCCTGGCGCGCAGCGGCCGTGCCGTTGCCGAATTGCTGCGTCGCGCGGGTGCGGACGTCTATGCGAGCGACGCGGGGGCCGGCCATGCCGTTCTGCGCGCCACACTGCACCTGGAGCCCATTGGGGTGGACGTGGAGCACGGGGGCCACGACCTCGCACGCATCGCGCGGAGTGCACTCGTGGTCGCGAGCCCCGGGGTACCGGCAGATGCGCCGCCGATGCGTGCCGCGCGCGACGCCGGTGTGCCCATCGTGGGCGAACTGGAAATCGCGTTGCAGTTCCTGCCGCACCAGCGCTACATCGCCATCACCGGTACCAACGGGAAGACGACGACGACCTCGCTGGTGCACCAGCTGCTCCAGGGACTCGGGTACGACGCGGTGGCGGCGGGCAACATCGGCACACCGCTGTCCGAAGTGGCGTTGCGCGAGCGGCAGCCTGACTGGGTGGCACTCGAGACGAGTTCCTTCCAGTTGCACGATGCCGCGAGCATCGCGCCGGCGGTGGGCATCCTCACCAACCTCTCGGCCAATCATCTCGACCGGTACGACGGCGTCGACGCCTATTTTGCCGACAAGCGGCAGCTGTTTCGCAACGCGGACGAACGTTCGGTATGGGTAAGCAACGCCGATGATGCGGCCACGCAGGACATGGTGCAGGGCATACCGGGCCGGCATCTTCGTTTCTCGGCGTCGTCTAACGCGGCGGACGGGTTTTTCGACCGTGCGACGAATTCCCTCGTGGTGCTCGGTGCCCCGCTCATTCGGCGCGACGAGCTCGTGCTCATTGGCGATCATAACGTGGCCAATGCGCTCGCGGCGGCACTGGCGGTGATTTCGGCCGACGCGCTGCATGCGTCGCCGGCATCGCGCAGCCGCATCGCCGATACACTGCGGTCGTTTCGCGCGCTGGAGCACCGCATCGAGCCCGCAGGCCGCTACCAGGACGTGGACTGGATCAACGACTCCAAGTCGACGAACGTGGCGTCCACGCTGGTTGCCCTCCGCGGCATGCACCAGCCCACCGTGCTGCTGCTGGGTGGCCGGCACAAGGGAGAGCCATATGATGCGCTGGCCGACGAGCTGCGTCGTACGGTGAAGCTCGTGCTCGCGTACGGCGAGGCAGCGCCTACCATCGTGCACGACCTCAGTGGCGCGGTGCCCGTCGAGACACTCGGCAGCACCTGCGAGGATGTGCTGGCCCGCGCCGGCGCGGTCGCGCAGCCGGGCGACGCGGTGCTCCTGTCGCCCGCCTGCTCCAGCTACGACATGTTCGACAACTACGAGGAGCGGGGCCGCGTGTTCAAGCAGCTCGCCGCGGCAATGGGAGGCGCCGGGGCGTGACGGCCGCCGCCCTGCCGCGAGAGCGTGCGCACGCTGCCGCACGCATTCGTGAGCGCTGGCGGATGGGTGCGGAGGCGCGCGGGCTGGTGCTCGTGATGGCGCTGGTCCTCGTGTTCGGACTGGCGGTGCTGTATAGCGCCAGCGCCATCGTGGCCATGCAGGAGAACAAGAACAGCTGGTACTACGTGGCGCGCCAGACGACTGGCGTACTGGCGGGCGTGGTGGCCTTTGCGATTGCCGCCAAGATGGACGCCGAGAAGTACCATGATTGGGCGTGGCCGATCATGTGGCTCACCATCGCGACGCTGTTTCTCTGCCTCGTGCTGCCGAAGGAAATCGCACCGCGCGTCAACGGCTCCAAGCGCTTCCTGTTCGGCACCAGCCTCCAACCGTCCGAGTTCGGCAAGCTGGGCGTGGTGATCTGGACCTCCATGCTCATCGTGAAGAAGGGCGACCAACTGCGCCGCCTCACCAAGGGTGTGCTGCCCTTCTTCGTGGTGATCGGCCTTCTTGACTTGCTGGCCGCGCTCGAGCCGGATCTCTCGGTGGCCATGCTGTACACGCTGATGCTCGCGGTGCTGCTGTTTGCCGGCGGCGTGCGCATCGCGCACTTCGTCGCGTTGTGCGCACTCGCCATTCCGGTGCTGTGGACCAAGATCGAGAAGGTGCAGTACGCCGCTCTCCGTTTAACGGCGTTCTTTGATCCGGGCGGTGCACCGACGCAGATGAAGTACCAGCTCAAGCAATCGCTGATTGCCGTGGGATCGGGCGGGGCGTTTGGTGTGGGGTATGGGCAGGGGCGCCAGCAGTACGGATTCCTGCCGTTTCCCTACAGCGATTTCATCGCCAGCAATATTGGCGAGGAGTGGGGATTCGTGGGA
>JACMOE010000687.1 GCA_014378185.1 Gemmatimonadaceae bacterium
CAAGACCGCCAGATGATTCTCAACCACAAGGCCGCAATCGAGTTCCTGGTCGAAAATGCGGAAGACATTGCATTCAACCGCTACACCGTCCTTGGCCTGCACGCCCTCCTCTCGGAAAACCTACTTCCAGATCCTGACGACGAGGGAAGACTTCGCACACGTGCCATCACGATCGGGACCTCTGTATACACCCCGACGGTGATCCCGCAGGTTATCGAACAACAATTCGACACGATCCTGACCACGGCGGCAGCGATACCGGATCCGCTCGAGCAATCCTTCTTCATGATGGTGCATTTGCCCTACCTTCAGCCGTTCATCGACGTTAACAAGCGCACTTCGCGCCTCGCTGCAAATATTCCACTGATTCGCGCGAACCTGTGTCCCCTTTCCTTTGTGGATGTACCGGAGCAGACATACACGGACGGGACACTCACTATCTACGAACAGAAGGACGTCGCACTACTTCGTGATGTATTTGTATGGGCATATGAACGCTCATGCGCGCAATTCAAGGTGTTGCGGCAAGCGATGGGTGAGCCAGATCCAATCCGGCTCAACTACCGCACCCAACTGCGCGCTCTTATTGCCGAGATTGTGAAAGACCACGCTTGGCCGAGTGACGAAGCACTCCAGGAACGTGCTGCCCTTCATCGCATCCCGGACGCAGACCGGAGCGCATTCCTCACGGCGGCACGAAACGATCTGAGACGACTTCGTCCAGAGATCCTGGCGCGCTATCAGCTTCGCCAGAGCGAGTTCGACGCGTGGCTGGCGGTTGTAAGAGAAGCCCGGCAGCGCGAGCTCACAATATTCGTTTCACTCAGGTGAGAGTGTGGGTTCCAGCGGGTGCTTGCTCCGTTCGTAGAACTGGTTCTGAAATCGCAGGCTCTCCTGGTCCGCTCGGGATGACAACGGGTTGCAGGATGGACACGAGTTAGTGTCCGTCCTGAAACTCTGATGGAGCGGTTGTGATGGTGTGAAACGAGTGACGCATCCGGTGATGGTGTTCTCACGACGATGGTGTACGTTGGCGTTGTCGAGACGTCCAAGTCCATACCGGGAGGCACCGCCGAATGCGTCACACATCGCCGCAGCTGCCATTCACCGCGCCGTGGATTTCCCACGCGCATGCCACCGAGTTGGCGGCGATGAGTGCGCTGCTTGACGAGCAACCTGCGCTGAGCGCGGGCGTTCAGCAAGACCTGGAGGCGGGCTGTCCCACGAATGCCCGGACAGGGCGTCCTGGGCTCACGGAGGAGCTGGCGCACCTCGAGTGCCTGCCCGCCACGCCCGCGCGGGAGCGCGTGCGCGGGCATCTCACCACGCTCCTCCCGCGCGTGTCGCAGGTGATCGACCAGACCACGCGCCGCGTCTTGCACGGCGGGCCTGGGGCGCCAGCGGGCGCACCGTCTCCGGCGAGAGGGGGTGAGTGGTCCGTACCATCCCGGTGAGGGTACGGAGCAATGGGCTCCAGAGCAAGGGCCCGGGCAGCTTTCCCCACACCGTGCCGGGTGCCTGCCCGGGGCTGGAGGTCCGTCCGAAAACTCGCGCTCCAACCAGGTCCTTTCCATGACCCGAGCACCTGGGAACCCTGCAGGGTCCGGTACGGTTATGCTGACAGTTTCAGGACCGTCAGTACAGTATGGAGGTGCAACAACGGCAGGACAGTCATTCGCCGCACCACTGCTGACATCTGCATCTGTATCCGCGGCGATGGGATGCAGGCAGGTTTTGGCGGAACAATCCTCATGAGGGGTTTCCCAGATGGATCAGCTTACTTATGGGCAGTACAGTCTCGTCTACAACGCTTTCTCGTTCGTGATTGCCGCAATGGGTGCAGCGACGATCTTCCTGTTTCTCAGTCGCTCGCAGATCGCTCCGAACTACAAGACAGCCGTCACGATCTCGGGCTTGGTCACGATGATCGCGTGCTATCACTACTTCCGAATCTTCGCAAGCTGGGAGACCTCGTACTCCGTCTCCAACGGCATCGTGACTGCGTCGGGAAGTCGATTCAATGACGCGTATCGTTACGTCGATTGGCTGTTGACCGTACCTCTCCTCGTCACGGAACTCATCCTGGTCATGAATCTGCCAGGCAACGTAGGAGCGAAGAAGGCATCCAAGCTTGCGGCCTTGGCAGCAGCCATGATCCTGCTCGGGTACCCTGGCGAGATCTCGAACGTCGCCTCGACGCGGTTTCTCTGGTGGGGACTGTCGATGATCCCGTTCCTGATCATCCAGTACGAGTTGTTCGTAGGCCTCAAGTCTGCCATCGCTCTCCAGCCGGAGAACGCGCGTGGCCTCGTCAGCGCGGCACGCTACATCACCGTTGTCACCTGGCTCTTCTATCCGATCGTGTATCTCTTCCCGCTACTTGGTTTGTCGGGTGCCGCCACCAACGTCGGCATTCAGGTCGGATACAGCGTCGCCGACGTGCTGGCGAAGGCCGGATTCGGCATCGTCGTCTACATGATCGCGCTGCGCAAGACGCAATACGAACCGATCAGCGCACGAACGAGTCCGACCCTGGCAGTCGGCTAACGCGCGGGGCCTCACGGAAATCCATCACACACCGTGGGGCGCGCATGCGCGTGTCCGTGGGGCCGCGAATCCGCGCCATCCCTTCCGCGAGGCCTGCCTGAATGGGTGACCGGGAGGCGATGCATGCTCTCAGCATGCATCGCCTCCGCACCGGGGCGGCTCCTGCGCCATGCACGGCCGAACGTCGGACACTGGAGATCGCGGCGCGGTGGATGACCCCCCCATCCATGCTACACCCGGCGGGCCGTCATGTCGTCATACGGCGTGGGAGTGCCGGCATCATCGATCGACTGCCTTGCGCCCAGCGACGCAGGAGATGCATGGACGGCGCGCCACTTTCCCGGGTGCAGCATGAGCAGGCCGAGTACATGTGGAGATGCAGACCTCATCATCCTTGGCGGAGGCTGCGCCGGCCTGAGCCTCGCCGCGAATCTCGCCGACGCTCGAACCAGTCTGCGTGTCATCGTCGTTGAGCCCCGCACCACGTATCACGAGGACCGAACGTGGTGCGGGTGGCGTCTTGTCCCTCATGCCTTCGCGGACTGCGTTGTCGCGAGCTGGAACCGCTGGCAGGTCGCCACGCCAGCCGGGGTCATCGAGCGGAACAGCGCGCATTATCCCTACGAGATGATTCGAGCCGATCTCTTCTACGAGCGGGCGTTTCGAGCCATCGATCGACATCCGGCCATGAGCTTTCTGGCGGGCCGCAGTGCCGAGCACCTGACCGAGACGGCGAATCATGTGGAGGTAGCGCTCAGCGACGGGAGCACACTGTCCGCACCGTGGATCATCGACACCCGGCCACCCCGCCGGCCAATCGAGCGCCCATGGCTGTGGCAGACGTTCGTCGGCTTCGTCGTCGAACCGGACATGCCCGCAGGCGCGCGATTCGGCAGCGTACCCATCCTGATGGATTTTCAACCGCCGGATCAAGCTGTTGCCCACTTCATGTACATTCTCCCTGCCGGCGATGGCAGGTTCCTGTGCGAGTGGACTCGGTTCTCCACATCCCCCGATCAGTTGGAAGACATCGAGGCCAGTCTGCGAGCCTGGCTCCAGGAACATGCGGGTGCTGGCTGGACTCTCCATCGTCGAGAGCAGGGCTCGTTGCCCATGGCGCTCTTCCCCGCTGATGCTGCGGGCCGGATCGTCGCGGCAGGCACACGAGGCGGCAGTCTGCGCGCATCGACGGGCTTCGCCTTCCATGCCATCCAACGATGGGCGGCAAGTTGCTCGGCCTCGCTGCAGGCGACACGGCTCCCCCTCCGTCCGCCTCGAAATCGGATGCTCGACAGTATGGACGCGATTTTCCTTGAGGTCCTCCACGAGCCGTCGAACTCGGCGATGGAGGTCTTTCGTCGCCTTTTCGAGGAATGCCCGCCCGACGCGCTCGTACGTTTTCTGGCAGGCATGCCGCACAGCAGCGATCTCTGGCCCATCATTCGTAGTCTGCCCTGGGGCAGATTCCTGCGCGCCGCACCATCGGCCATTCGCTCGCAGATGCACGTTCGGACCGCTCCCGGGAGGTATCGCTCGCTTTCGCGGAGGTGGCCATGATGGAGTGGGCGAAGCGCACGGATGGGGTGATATTCGTCGCAATGACGATGCTCCTGCTGCTGTTGACCGCAACCGGTCACACTCCGGGCCGGTCTGCCTCGATCGTCCTGCTTGCCTTGGGAGTCGTGCTGTTCGGTCTACCGCACGGTGCGCTCGATCCACTCGTGGCTCAACGAGCGCTGGACATGCACTCCGCCATGGGCCTTCTGCTCTTCGTGCTCGGATATGCATTGATCGCAGCGATGTACGGATTCGTCTGGCGGTGGTCTGCGCCCGTCGGTCTCGCCACCTTTCTCTGCATCTCGGCCTTCCATTTCGGTACGGATTGGGAGCAGCGCGGACGCCTGCTGACACGGTGCGCCTACGGCCTCGCGATCGTGACGCTGCCTGTGCTGCACCACGCCTCCGAGACCCAGCACATCTACGCCGTTCTGAGTCCGGCTGCGGCGGAACGCCTCGTCCAGTTCTCCCGGATCGTCGCCCTACCGGCGGCACTCGCGGCCTGTCTCGCCGCGGTTGTCCAATGGCGCGTACGCCGTAGCGATCTTCTCGAGTTGGCCTGCATTGTCGCGGGTGCGCTCCTGCTTCAGCCACTGCTCTACTTCAGTTGTTACTTCTGCTTCCTCCACAGTCCGCGGCATCTCCTTGGAACGGCCCGTGCGGAAGGCCTTACGACCGCTAAAGCCATTGCCGGGGCCGCTGCGCCCGCAACGATCGCTCCAGTGGTGTTCGGGTGCATCTTCTACTTCGCGCGATCAGGGCCACACGCGCTCGACGAGAGTCTGCTACAGATCGTCTTCATCGGTCTGGCGGTGCTGACCGTTCCCCACATGCTCCTACAGGCAGTCGCCCATACCGGCCAGCGGCAACGCGAATCGGGGCGGCATCTCGCAGTCGGTGACGCCTGACGCGTCCAACGCCGTATACGACCCGGTCACGAAACGGCGCGCCCCCGCCCGTGGACTGGGGCGATGTCGCCAGCTGCGCGCCGGGGAATTGATTGATGGCTCAGCCCTCGAGCGCATTCGAAGCACCCCCTACGCGCCGGCGAACATCAGCACTGAATTCGGGGCAAGCCTCAGAGCGGAATCCGGTTCGCAAGCGATGTCGCCGTATCCCGGTTGAGGGCCACAATGCTCGCCCGTCTGGCCGATTTCAGCTGG
>JACMOE010000688.1 GCA_014378185.1 Gemmatimonadaceae bacterium
AGGCGCGCCGCGATCGGCGGCTGCATATCGGTTACACCCCATGAACGAATCGGATCTGTTTAAAGTTGCGGGCGCCGACTGGACTGCCGGTACTACAGACGGTCAGCGCCCCTGATCGTACACGATGTCCACCGGAATGCCCTTCGCCTTCAGTCTGTCCAGGTCCGCCTGCAACTGCGGCCCAATCGCTCCCAGGTCAGCGTACAACCTCACGACGCCCGCGTAGTCGCCATTGCCCTGCAGCACCAGAATCTGTCGCGATAGCTCGTCGGCGGCCGCGCGCATCTTCACGGCATCCACGCGGTATGTCCCACTCGCCTCGCGAGCGAACGCGCCGGCCCGCTGGAGGAAGTTGAACGCCACGATGTTCGCGCGACCGTGCGCGTCGCCCGCGCCGAAGCGCACGGACCGGAAGAGACTCGCCAGGAACGTTACATAGTTGTCCTCCACCGACTCCCGCCCTAGCTCGCCCTGCGCATTGAGCTGGCGAATCATGTACAACCCCAGGATGTCTGCCTTGCCCTCCTCGAGCGCGCCTGCCTTTTCCTTGAGCGCGGCGCGCACGGTGCCCTTGCCGTCGATGGTGTTCTTGATCCCCAGGCCGTGCGCCACCTCGTGGAACATCACGTTCTCGAAGAACGCGTCGAACGTCACGCGCCCGCGCTGGTCATCCACGATGAGCTCCTGCGCAATGGGCAGCAGGATGCGGTCGAACTTGGCGCGCACCGCATTCTTGAGCTGAAGACGGCGAGAACCCTTCCGTAGCTGCACGACTTCATCATTCGGCAGGTTGATGGCGATCGTCTTCGACGCCTGGTTCGCCTGACCCGCTACATACACGACGTCATAGGCATTGAGGTCCGCGTCGGTGCCGGGCCGCTCCCGCTTGTACTGCGAATCCACTGGAATGCCCCGCTGCAGCGCCGGCAACTGACTCGCATACTTCGCCAGCCGCGCGCTCCACGCCTGGTCCTTCACGAGTACGAACGCCTCGTTCGCGGCCTTGTAGCCGAACAGTTCGTCCTCGTACGTCTCGATGGGGCCGAGCACCAGGTCGAGGGTGTTGTGCTTCATGTCCATCCACGCCAGGTCGCTCGGCTGGTAGCGATCCGTGACGAGCGCCGCGGCGAGCAGCGTGAGGTACCGCCGCAGCCCGGCGTCGTCCGCGAGGGCAGCGGCCTGTCGCAACTTCTGCGCGGCGCGCTGGTTCGCCCCGGCAAAGAAGCGTGAGTAGGGAATGGTGATGAGTCGTCCCGCGGCGTCGCGACGCACCATGGTGTACAGCGACTTGAGGCTGTCTGCTCTCGCCCCACCGCCCGCAACGGCGCGATCGAACTCCTCCTTCGTCATGTCGCGCGGATAGAAGTTGGCACCCGCGGGCTTGGGCCCGATGCCAACCACGAAGGGGACATTGTTATCGAGCCGGTCCCATGGCCCCACGTTCACGTCCGCAAGCGCGCGCGACGTGGGATCGGAAATGGCGCGCATCACCGAGTCGCGCGGCCCAATCGACTGCTCCCAGTAGATCGCGTGCATCTCGCGTGCGGCGTCGATGAGGAGTGGCAGCATCTGCCGCTCGTGCCCAGTGAGATGCGCCGTATCGGGCTGGAGCCGAATAGTTGTGTAGCGCGCAAGCCGCTCCGCGGGCGTGGCCAGCGACGGTGCGGGCGACACCGGCATCGTGGGTGGCGTGGTCACCTGCGGCGGGCCGGCCGGAGAGACTGGACTGACCGGAGCGGGCACAGGCGCCGAGGTGGTGACGACCTGGGCGCCGAAGCAAGCAGCCTGCGCGACGAGGGCAATTGATGCAGAGAGACGGACGGAGGGACCGAACGTGATCATGGCGCTCGAGGACGAGGATGGGCGAGACTGCCGAACAACGAGGTGAACCGCTGATGTCAGCAAAGTGTAGCATCGGGTGTTCCAGTGGAACGTGGCTTGCCAAGTGTTTACCCCAGAGAGACCGTCATCTCACCGCAGCCGACAGACTCATGCAAAGACGCACCCGCTCAATCATCGCCGTCTTCGCCGTCCCCATCGCCGTCGCGCTCGTCTTCGGACTCGGGGCCTCCCGCGCCCCTGGAGCCGCGACATCGACCCTCACGCTCGAGGCCAGCCTGTCCGAGCGCAAGCTCACACTCAAGCGTGATGGCGAGGTCGTGAAGACCTACGATGTTGCCGTCGGCGCTGCGGCGCATCCCACGCCCACGGGCAACTTCACCATCCGGAAGATGGTGTGGAATCCGGCGTGGACACCGCCCGACGTTGGTTGGGCCAAGGGCAGCACCGCCAAGTCGCCGGGGCATCCCGCGAACCCGATGAAGACGGTGAAGATCTTCTTCCAGGAGCCGGACTACTACATCCACGGCACAAATGCAGTGGAGTCGCTGGGTGAGGCGGCGTCACACGGCTGCCTGCGCATGGACCCCAACGACGCAGCCGAAGTCGCACTGATGGTGATGGAGAACGGTGGTGTCGCGCGCGATCTCGATTGGGTGAAGAGCATTCTCCACCTGGGCGAACAGCGGGTCGTCACCGTGCAGCAAACCGCGCCGCTCGCAATCGTTCCCTGACCGAGCGTCTCGTGGTGAGAAGGGCGGTCGCTCCGATGGAGCGGCCGCCCTTCGCAATTCCGGCATCAGCCGTGCGCCACGCGATACGCGCCCCACGCGAGTCCCAGCATCACGACGCCGCCAGCCACGATCCACACAGGCTGGGATCCGGCAACGTCCTCCTCCCCGTCGAGCTCCCGGCCGCGACGCTCGCGCCAGCCGACCAGCGCGCCCGTACCCACCATGCCTGCAGCGAACGCGACGCGAGACAGCAGTGACGCCGTGGCGCGCGCCGGCATCAGCAGGTGTCCCGCGCCCATGCCGATGCCCGCGACCAGTCCGGCATTGGTGAGCCTAGTGAGTGTGCGAACGTTCACAGAAACCCTACGCGCGAGACGGGCGCACCGTTCGGTCGCTCAATCGGCCGACGTGAACGTGATGTCCGTGTCGATGGGCTTGCCGTGGCGCCAGACCCCCGCGCCCGATCGCGGCGGTGTCAGCACCTCGAAGCGCACCTCGAGATGCTGTGGGGCGTCGGCAAACGTGGGGCGCAGATCTTCGAGCACCGCAGTGTACGCGGCCTCGTGATCCGGGGCCGACACGATGCCGACGTGAATGGGATGCGCAAATCGCTGCATCTCCTGCGCGCCCTCGACCCGCTCGGCGATGTAGTAGACGTAGGTCGTCATGTCCCCACCAAAGGGTCTATTGCGGCTGGACCGTGAAGACGAGCACTGCATTTGGCGGGATTTGGTCTCTGCCGTTCGCGCCGTACCCGAGCGAGGGCGGGATGATGAGCTGGCGAGTACCGCCAACCTTCATGCCGAGCAGGCCTTCGTTCCATCCCTGGATCACGCTACCCGGAATGGTGAACCCGTATGGTCTGGTTCCGGGATCGAAGACACTTCCGTTCGCCAGAGCGCCGGAATACTTCACGTTGATCGAATCCCCCGCGACGATCGTCTTGCCGGTACCTACCGTGATGTCGCGATAGTAGAGGCCGGAGGCGGTCTTGGTGGAGGCGGCGAGATTCACGCCCAGTGACGTGGCGAACGTGGTGGATTCGATGGGCACGAGCGGAAAGTTCGAGGTC
>JACMOE010000005.1 GCA_014378185.1 Gemmatimonadaceae bacterium
CAGGTGCTCAGCAGGGACCAGTACTTCTCCTCGTCGCCCAGGATTCGGCCCGTGCCGCGCACCACACAGGTGAGGGGATCCTCGTCGACATGAATGGGTAGCCCGGTCTCCTGGCTGAGCAGGAGGTCGTGTCCGCGAATGAGGGCGCCGCCGCCAGTCATCACGATGCCGCGGTCCACGATGTCACTGGCCAGCTCGGGAGGCGTGATCTCCAGTGCGCGCCGCACCGCATCAACGATCTGCTGAATGGGCTCCTGCACCGCCTCGCGAATCTCGGTGGAGTGCACGCGCACCGTCTTGGGAATGCCGCTCACGAGATCGCGCCCCTTCACTTCCATCTCGCGCTCGTCGCCGATGGGCGCCGCGCTGCCGATCTGGATCTTGATCTGCTCCGCCGTGGGCTCGCCGATGAGCAGGTTGTAGTTCTTGCGCATGAACTGCACGATGGACATGTCCAGCTCGTCCCCGCCCGTGCGGATGGACGTGTCGCTCACGATACCCGACAGCGCGATGACCGCGATTTCCGTGGTGCCGCCGCCGATGTCGATCACCATGTTGCCGGTGGGTGTCTCCACGGGGAGGCCCACGCCGATTGCCGCGGCCATGGGCTCGGCCACCATGAACACTTCCTTCGCGCCCGCGCCGAGCGCGGAGTCGCGCACCGCGCGTCGCTCCACTTCAGTGATGCCGCTCGGTACGCAGACGATCACGCGCGGCTTCACCTTGAAGACGTGGTTATCGATGATGAGCTTGAGGAAGTAGCGCAACATCTTCTCGGTCACGTCGAAGTCGGCGATGACGCCATCCTTCATGGGACGGACCGCGATCACGCCTTCCGGCGTGCGTCCGAGCATGCGCTTTGCTTCAAGCCCAACGCCCTTGATCTGCTTGGTCGCACGATCGATGGCGACGACGGAGGGCTCGTTGAGGACGATGCCCTCGCCCTTGACGTAGATGAGCGTATTGGCCGTGCCGAGGTCGACACCAATCGCGTTCGCGGGGAAGAGACTTCCCGACTTGAAGAAAGGCCAGCGCATCAATCCAGGGTTGGGGCGCTCGCACCGCGTGCTGGGAACGAGTCTGCGTGTGACGGGGAGTGAAAGCGCCGAAAGTTAGCCCGCGTTGTGACGAGGGGCAATCAGTCGGCTTTGCACAACTTACGCCGCGTCGCCCGTTCAAGAGGATACGTGACGGGCGTCACGGTGAAATACCGCAAAAGGCACACCGGACAGTGTCCGGTGTGCCCCTGTCGTCCTCGGCAAAAACCGTGTCGTTCCGACCGCGGCGAAGGACGTGCGGCTCGTTACTCAGGCCAGGAACTGCGCCGGCGGGTGATACTCCATGCCGAACGCCTCGGCGACCCCCTCATACGTGACCTTGCCCTGCGCCACGTTGAGCCCCTTGAGCAACGCGGGGTTTTCAGTGAGCGCGCGCCGCCAGCCCTTGTTCGCCAGTTGCATCGCGTACGGAAGCGTTGCATTGGTGAGCGCCAGCGTGGAGGTGCGCGGCACGCCGCCCGGCATGTTCGCCACACCGTAATGGATGACGCCATCCACCACGTAGGTGGGGTTCTCGTGCGTGGTCGCGTGAATCGTCTCCACGCAGCCACCCTGGTCGATGGCGACATCCACGATCACCGAACCCGGCTGCATCGTCGCCAGATCCTCCTTGCGGACCAGGCGGGGCGCCTTGGCTCCCGGAATGAGCACGCCGCCCACCACGAGGTCGGCCGTCCTGATCTGCTCGACGATGTTGTGCCGGTTGGAATAGATCAACTGCACGTTGGCCGGCATCACGTCACTGAGATAGCGCAGGCGCTCCAGCGAGATGTCGAGGATCACGACCTTGGCACCCATGCCCGCGGCCATCTTGGCCGCGTTGATGCCCACGATGCCGCCACCCAGGATGACCACCTTGGCCGGTGCCACGCCGGGAACGCCGCCCAACAGAACGCCTCGCCCGCCGTACAGCTTCTCGAGGTACTTGGCACCCTCCTGCACCGCCATCCGGCCGGCCACTTCCGACATGGGCGTCAACAGCGGCAGCTCGCGCGACGGCAACTCCACGGTCTCGTACGCCACACAAACGGCGCCGCTCGCCATATGCGCCCTGGTGAGCGCCTCGTCGGCAGCAAAGTGAAAATACGTGAAGATGAGCTGGTCCTTCCGCATGTGCGGCCACTCGACCTTGATCGGCTCCTTCACCTTCATGATCATGTCGCTCTCCTTCCACACCGTCGCCGCATCAGGCGCGATCGTGGCGCCCACCGACGTGTAATCCTCGTCGGTGAAACCGCTGCCAAAACCGCCACCGGTCTCGATGAGTACCGAGTGGCCAGCGGCCACCAGGGATTCGGCGCCGGCGGGCACGAGGGCGATGCGGTTCTCGTTGGTCTTTATTTCTTTCGGAACGCCGATTTTCATGGGGCGGACTTGGGTTTCGTGTGAATTTGGCGAGGGAACGGACAAACTCGTGTGTCGTCCTGAGCGGAGCGAAGGACCTGATTGCAGGGGTCAGACAAAAACAGGTCCTTCGCGGCGCTCAGGACGACAAATATAGCGCAATCCTGGAGACTAGAACTCATCCCCCGGGCCGAGCGACACAACCGTCTGCCGCTCGGGCCCGAAGAAGTCCCGCGCCACCTCGGCGATCTGCTCTTCAGTGACCGCATCGACGAGCGCGAGCATCTCGTCGAGCGTGCGGTAGGGCTCGCCGTACAACTCCACGCCCGCACACCGATACATGCGCGCGCTCACGCTCTCCAGCGACAGCGTGATCTGTCCCTTGAGCTGACTCTTGCCCATCGCAAGCTCGTCCGCCGGCAGACCGTGCGTCGCGACAGACGCGAGCTCGGCGTCGATGGCGTCCAGCGCCTCCCGCGCGGTGTCGGGGCCCGTGCCGACATACACACCGTGCATGCCCGCATCCGCCTGAAATGACTGGAACGTGTAGACGGCATAGGCCAGGCCGAGCTCCTCCCGCACACGCTGGAACATCCGCGAGCTCATGCCACCACCCAGCAGCACGCTGAGCAGCACGAGCGCGTGCCGTCGCGGGTCGCCGTGCGGCACCGTCGCGCTGCCGACGACGATGTGCGTTTGCGCACCATCCCGCTTCACGTGCTTGCGGAGCGGCGGCAGGGGTGCCGCGGCAGGCACGACCAATCTCGATGGATCACCTGGGCGATCCACAGTCCATCCGGTACGCTCGAGTGACGCCAGGAGCGCGTCGTGCTCCACGTTGCCCGACGCCGCCACGATCAGCTGCGACGGGTGGTAGGCGCGGGCGTGCAGCGCGCGGAGATCGTCCACCCCGAGTGCCGACACGGAATCGCGCGTCCCGAGGATGGAGTAACCGTACGGATGCGTGCCCCACAGCGCCTCGTTGTGGAGGTCGTACACGAGGTCGGCCGGCGTGTCGTCCACCATGGCGATCTCCTCGAGCACCACCTTTCGCTCGAGGTCGAGGTCCTTCTTGCTCAGCAGGGGCGAGAACACGAAGTCGCCAATGACGTCAGCGGCGATGTCGAGGTGCTCGTCGAGCACGCGGGCCTGATACACGGTGTGCTCGCGCGACGTATACGCGTCGAGCGACCCACCCAGCGCCTCGAGCTCGAGCGCGATCTGCTTGGCGGACCGCCGTGCGGTGCCCTTGAAGACCATGTGCTCCAGCAGATGGGAGACGCCCATCTTGTCGCGTGACTCGTGGAGCGACGCGGCGCGAATCCATGCCCCGAACGCGACCGACCGCACACCCGGCATACGCTCCGAGAGTACGGTCAGTCCATTGGGGAGCACGGTCCGGCGGAATCCATCCGCCGGCGTGTCACCGGAGCCCACTAGCGGCGGCTGCGGCCTCCACCGCCACCGCTCCGCGGACGATCTTCGCGCGGCGGACGATCACCTTCCGGACGCGGCGGACGTGCCTCTTCTTCCGGCATGCCTTCCGGACGCTCCTGGAGCGCCTTGATGGACAAGCGCAGGCGTCCACGCTCGTCGCGGTCCAGCAGCTTCACGGTCACGCGGTCGCCCTTGTTGACCACGTCTTCCGTCTTGTCGGTGCGGCCCCACTTGAGTTCCGATATGTGCACCAGGCCTTCCGTGCCCGGCATGATCTCGACGAACGCGCCGAAAGCCGTGGTCGTCTTGACCGTGCCTTCGTACGTGGCGCCAATTTCCGGCTCGGCCGTGATGGCCTGCACCATCTGGCGCGCGCGCTGCATCGCTTCGCCGCCAACGGCAGCGATGGTGACGAGACCCGTGTCGTCCACCGACAGCTCGGCACCCGTTTCGTCCTGGATGCCACGGATGGTCTTGCCCTTGGGTCCGATGAGGTCGCCGATCTTCTCGGGGTTGATCATCATCGTGACGATGCGCGGCGCGTAGGCGCTCAGCTCTTCACGGGGCGCTGCCAGCGCCTTGTTCATCTCGGCGAGGATGTGCAGGCGGCCTTCCTTGGCCTGTGCCAACGCTTCCTTCATGATCTGGAGGTCGAGCCCCTCGATCTTGATGTCCATCTGGATGGACGTGATGCCGGTCGCGGTGCCCGCGACCTTGAAGTCCATGTCGCCGAGGTGATCCTCGGTGCCAAGGATGTCGGTAAGGATCGCGTACTTCTTGCCTTCCTTGATCAGGCCCATCGCGACGCCAGCCACCGCGCCGCGGATCGGCACGCCGGCATCCATCATTGCGAGGGAGCCACCGCAAACGGACGCCATCGAGCTCGAGCCGTTGGACTCGAGAATCTCGGAGACGATGCGCAGCGTGTACGGGAAATCGGCGAAGTCCGGCAGCACGCCCTGCAGCGCACGCTCGGCCAGGTTGCCATGTCCGATCTCGCGGCGCGACGTACCGCGCATCGGGCGGACTTCACCCGTGGAGAACGGGGGGAAGTTGTAATGCAGCATGAACGACTTCGTCGTCTCGCTGGGCGAGTCGATGGTGTCGAGGCGCTGGACGTCGTTCGCGGTGCCGAGCGTCACGGCGACGAGCGCCTGCGTCTGGCCACGCGTGAAGAGCGACGAGCCGTGCGCACGCGGCAGCAGGCCGGAGTCGATGCTGATGGGGCGGACTTCATTGCTCGCTCGGCCATCGACGCGCTTCTTGGTGGTGAGCACCTGCGAGCGCATGGCGTTGTACTCGAGGTCGCCGAGGATGTTCTTGATTTCCTTGGCATTGTCGGGCAGATCGGCGGCGAACGATTCGGCGACTTCCTTCTTCACCGCCTCGACTGCCTGGACACGCGTCTGCTTGTCCTTCTGGTTGAGCGCGGCGGAGATCTTGTCGTCGGCCGCAGCCTTCACCTTGTCGAGGAGGCCAGCCGTTGTGGCGGCCTTGTCCCACTTGAGCTTCTCGACCTTGTCGGCGGCCTTGG
>JACMOE010000689.1 GCA_014378185.1 Gemmatimonadaceae bacterium
CGCTCATCACGTACCTTCGCACGCGAACGGCCGATCGCGACCGGCGGGAGGCACTCAATGCGCTTGCCCACGCGCCAAACATGTACGACCGCGTAACCGCGGCGCTCATCCTCGCGAATTTCGGCGCGCGCGACGACACATCGAAGGTCTTTGAGGCTCCGAGGGTAGGGCACTCTTATCTGGATCGGCGCGGTCGTGGCAACGCTCGTGGTTGCATGGCTTGGCTATCGGCGCAGCGCAGGCCAGGTCGCGCGTTCAGCGTGACCGTCGTTTGACGCTCGATTTTCGAGGTCGGCTGCCATCGCGAGGCCAGGGGGTTCGGTTCAGCTTCCGACGATTTCGTTGAGCCCCTCGACGACGCGCACCAGCTCCTCGGCCGAGACACGCGCCAAGCGGCGCCCAATGCGTTCGGTAGCCAGCGTCCGGATCTGGCTGATCTTCACCCACGAGCGTTTCGGCAGCCCGGACGTGCGACTCTCCATCGTCAGGGGGAAGCCGGCCCGGGGCTCCTGACTCGTGAGAGCCACGGCGATCACCGTTCCCGATCGCTCATTGAACACGTCGTGACTCAGGATCAACACAGGGCGCCGGCCCGCTTGTTCGTGGCCGCGGGTCGGGTCAAGGTCCGCCCACCGGATTTCGCCCCTTAGTATTCGGGCCATGCGCCCAACTCGGCGCCCATGCCTTCCTCCGCCAGCGCCTTCTCTTCCTGCGCATCGAGCTTGGCCACCTCGCGCGCCAGGCGTGTCCGCGCCAACCGGGCCAGCTGCTCCGACACTGCAGTCTCTATCGCGCTGCTTCGACTCGGAAAATGCTGCGCCGCCACGAGGTTATCGAGTTCGGCGAGCAGCGTGCTCTCCAGCGTCACCGCGACCTTGGATTTCGGCATGAGCTCTCCAGTATGATATTATATCATACTGGATTGGAGTCGGCGGGGCAAGCTCAGTTGGACTTCGGGCCCTCGAGCGCTGGAGACTCGCGAGGCCCTCAGTTACGCGGACTGTCGCTACCCTTCTCACGGCCATGGTGGGTGAGAGTCGGTTGGCGCTTGACGAAGCGATGCGCAGCTAGGCGCACCGATCGTCAGCGACCTCAGAACACGAGGGTCTGGATCGAGTGGGGCAAGCTGCTGACTTCCGCGGCATTGCCGTCCATCCAGAGCTGGTACGAAAGCTTCTGGTCGGTCTTGTTCATCACCACCACCGACACCTTTCCCTCCGCATTGACGAAGGCGGTGGACAGCAGCTGGCTCCTGCTCGGCGAGCACGCGATTCTCCGTGCACCGGGGCGAACGAACTTTGAGAAATGTCCGATGTAGTAGTACGAGTTCGTGTAGATCAGCTCCCCCGTGTTCGTATCGGCGTGCACCGGAGCAAAGCAGAAATTGCCAACGTGATTCGGTCCGCCCTTCTCGTCCAGCAACACGTTCCAGTCCGTCCACCCGACTGCACCGTCGTTGAAGTCGTTGATCATCGACCGGCCGTACATTTCGCCCAGTCGCCAGCTCCTGAGGTCCTGCGCCTTGAAGGAATCGGCACAACCTTCGGTGAAGATCAGGTGCTTGTCCGGAAAGGTCTCGTGGACGAGCCGCACGTTATCGAACATCTGGTCGCCACCGCTCCATGGCTCGTACCAGTGATAGCCAATTCCCCATACGTACTGGGCGGCCTTGGGGTCCTTCAGGATCGTGCTGGCCCGTTGGTAGATGAGATCGCGATTGTGGTCCCACGCGATGATCTTCCTGTCGCCGAGTCCTTCACGCCGCATCGTGGGTCCGAGGTAGTTCTTGAGGAAGTCTCGTTCGTCTTCAGCGGTGTAGACGCATGACTCCCATGTCTGCGTCGCCATGGGCTCATTCTGGATGGAAATTCCCCAGATGGGGATGCCTTCCTTCTCGTACGCCTTGATGAACTTTGTATAGTAGTTGGCCCACGACTGTTGAAACTCCGGCCGTAGTTTCCCGCCGCGCAGCATGTCGTTGTTGGTCTTCATGAATGCCGGCGGACTCCACGGGCTGGCAAAGAGCGTGAGCTTGCCGCCCGCAGTGGCGATCGCCTGCTTGATGAACGGGATGCGGCATTGTCTGTCGTGGTCGACGTTGAACGACGTGAGCGCCTTGTCGCCTTCGTTGACATACGTGTAGCTACCACTCGAGAAATCGCAGCTATGGATGTTGGTGCGCCCCAAGGTGTAGCCGATGCCCTTGTGGGCGTCGAAGTACGCGTCGAGAATTTCTCGCTGCCTGGTTGGCGACAGCTTGGCGAACGTCTCGGCCGACGCATCCGTGAGTGCGCCACCAATACCGAGTATCGTCTGGGCCTTCTTCGAGGGGTCGACAAAGACGCAGAGCTGTGTCTCCAGCGGCTGGCCCATGTGCTTGAACGTCAGGGTGTCAGTTGCCGAGAGGCGGAGGTTCGTGTTGTCGGCGGTGGTGTAGACCGATATCTCGCTCCCCTCGAACCTTCTGTTGATCTCGGTTGGCTCAGCAATTTCGGGCTGTAGTTCGGATGCCGTAGGCAACAGTCCGCCTTTCCCCAACACCAGCGCGGACGACGACGCTACAAGGAAACCGCGACGATCGATGTTCATGGTCGATGGTGTTGAGGTGTCAGTGACGTGGAGTGTTCGTCGGCGCGCGGGGCAGAAGCCGCATGTGGGAAGTATACGGTCATATCGTGGCTACGACGACGACCAGCTTCTTCCAGCTGAAATCGGCCAGACGGGCGAGCATTGTGGCCCTCAACCGGGATACGGCGACATCGCTTGCTGACCGGATTCCGCCCTGAGGCTTGCCCCGAATTCAGTGCTGATGCTCGCCGGCGCGTAGGGGGTGCTTCGAATGCGCTCGAGAGCTGAGCCATCAATCAATTCCCCGGCGCGCAACTGGCGACATCGCCCCAGTCCAACGGCGGGGGCGCGCCGTTTCGTGACCGGGTCGTATACAAGCTTGGGAACGATCTCACCCAGCCACCACACGCCGTGCAACGACTCGTGCTGCGGCTCGGCCCACGGAGCGCTCGGCGTTGGAGTGCGATTGCGCACGCCTGCCAATCGGTCCGCGTCCACCAGCATTCCCGCCGCGGTGGCCTCCGCCAGCATCCACTCGAAGGTCACGCGCCACAGGCCGCCGTCCTGCTCAGGATAGCCGCCGCCGATGTCGCTATGCACGCCGGCGAACCAGACTTCCTTCGTATCCTGGCCGGGTTGCGGTGATATTCGATTCTGGCGGAAGAACCAGCGCCGCTCGTCGAGCGCCAGTGCATGCCGGACGATCGACTCGTTCGGCAGCTTGGCCGTGAAGGGATAGGCGGGCGGGTCCCATGCCCAGCCGACTGACGAAACCGTATCCCACAGGCCAATGAAGTGGACTGGAAAGGAAGAATCGTCCTGGTGCGGATTTCGCTCGATGTTGATCACCCGTTTCGCTCCAAGTTGATCACCCGTTTCGGCGGAAGTTGATCACTCGTTTCGCTCGATGTTGATCAGGCATTTCGCTCCACGCTGATCAGCGGATGCGCGGAGGCCGCAGGATCCCACCGCAGGCACTCACTTTCCCGGACGTCTACCCGGAGCGAGGCTGTGCCTGCAGAGAGGATTTCCATGCGGAAGGTGATGGAGGTGTTACGCCTCCTGTTCGATCAAGACCGAAGCCAGCGCGAGATCGCGACCAGTCTCGCGCTCTCCCAGGGCACGGTGCACAATTACGTCGCGCGCTTTCGCGCGGCGGGGCTCCCATGGCCGCTGCCCGCCGAGCTCGACGAGGCCGCACTCGACGCGCGGCTCTTTCGGCGCGGCGAGTTGCCGCCGTCGGCGTCGCGGCCCGTGCCCGACTGGGCCACGGTGCACCAGGAGCTCAAGCGGAAGGGCGTCACCCTGCAGCTCCTCTGGGTGGAGTATCAGGACGCGGCGGCGGAGCCGGCGCGCTGCTATCAGTACACGCAGTTCTGCCGGCATTACCACGCGTGGGCCGGGACGCTGGAGCCCGTGCTGCGCCAGGTGCACATCGCCGGCGAGCGGCTCTTCGTGGACTACGCCGGCCCGACGATGCCGGTCGTCCATCCGCGGACCGGCGAGATCGCGGAGGCGCAGATCTTCGTCGGGGCCTTGGGCGCCAGTCACCTCATCTATACGGAGGCGACGTGGACCCAGACGCTGCCGGACTGGATCGGTGCCCACGTGCGGATGCTCGAGTCCATCGGCGGGGTGCCGGCGCTCATCGTCCCGGATAATCTCAAGAGTGCGGTGCGCCAGCCGTGCTACTACGAGCCGTCCGTGCACGCGACGTATCAGGACTTCGCCACGCACTACGGGACGGCGATCCTTCCGGCGCGCGCCTATCACCCGCGCGACAAGGCCAAGGTCGAAACGGCGGTGCAGATCGTCGAGCGGGAGATCCTGGCCCCGCTCCGCCATGACGTGTTCCACTCGCTGGCCGAGCTCAATCACGCGCTCGCCTACCGGCGCGACCAGGTCAATGACCGGCCCTTCCAGAAGCTCGCCGGGAGTCGGCGCTCCGTGTTCGAGGCGTCGGAGCGGGCCACGCTCCGGCCCCTACCGATCGACCGCTATGAGCTGGCCGAGTGGAAGACCGCGAAGGTGAACATCGATTACCACATCTCCGTCGAGGGCCATCTCTACAGTGTGCCGTACCGCCTCGTCGGCGCCGAGGTGTCGGTGCGGCTCACGGCCACGACGCTGGAGGTGCTGCGGCATGGCCTCCGGGTCGCCGCCCACGCGCGGAGCATGGTCAAGGGGCGGTACACCACCGAGCCCACGCATCGCCCGACGTCCCATCAGCTGCATCTCAAGTGGAGTCCGTCGCGCCTCATCGCGTGGGGCGCGGGCGTGGGCGACGCCACGGCACGCGTCGTCGAAGCCATCCTCGCGCGCCAGCCGCATCCCGAGCACGGCTATCGTGCCTGCCTCGGCCTCCTCTCGCTCAGTCGCCGCTATGACCGCACGCGGCTCGAGGCCGCGAGCGCCCGCGCGCTCACGTCGGGCGCCGTGGGCTATCGCGCCGTCAAGTCGATCCTCGACACCGGCCTCGATCAGCTCCCGATCCCGGAGGCGCCCCCGGTGCTCCATCTCCCCGTCACGCACGCGCACGTGCGGGGCGCGGCCTACTACCAGACGTGTGTCGCCGATGACGCGGCAGATGAGGTCCTCACTCTTTTCGGTGCCCCCACATGCTGATTGAACAAACGCTCACGCTCTTGCAGTCCCTCAAGCTCACCGGCATGGCCGCGGCGCTCGCGGAGCAACGCGGCCTCCCCGATCTGGCGAGCCTCCCCTTCGAGGACCGCCTCGCGCTCTTGCTCGAACGCGAGCTTGGCACCCGGCAGGATCGCCGGCTGACGCGCCTCATCCAGCTGGCGCGCTTCCGACACGCCGCGTGCGTCGAGGATGTGAATTTCCGCACGAAGCGCGGGCTCGAACGCGGGCCCTTCCTCCAGCTCGCGGGCGGGGACTGGATCCGCCAGCGGCAAACGCTGCTGATCGTCGGACCCACCGGCACCGGGAAAACCTGGTTAGCCTGTGCCCTCGGACAAAGTGCCTGTCGCCAAGAGCACACCGTGCGGTACGTCCGTCTGCCACGCCTCTTGAGCGATGAACTCGTGCTGGCGCGAGCGGATGGCTCCTGTGGGAAGCTGATGCAAACCATGACCAAGACCGATCTGCTCATCCTCGATGACTTGGGCCTAGTGCCACACCTGTAGAAGAGCACAAGCGTCGCTTCGCGTCTCTCCTAATGCTGTACCATCAGCTCGAAGCCGTATTGGTAGGTCGACAGGTGCCATTGTGAAACGGGCGTTCGGTGTACATCGAATGGATCCGCACCGGGGCTGACACTTCCACCGAATGCTGACAAGCAGCATGAGTACCCCGCCTTCTGGATCAGCATGCGATTTGCTGGGGTCATCTC
>JACMOE010000690.1 GCA_014378185.1 Gemmatimonadaceae bacterium
AGCGCGCCATCAGGCGCATCGCCGGTGACGGTCTCGACCTGCTGCGCGAGCGTATCGCACGATTCATTGATGCTGCGGTGCAGTGCCGCGCGCGCCGCTGCGTGTGCGTCGCCGGCAAGCACGCCATCCCCGACCTCGAGGTGTCGGACACGCACGGCGTCCGTGATGGCCCGCGTCGCGCCGTAATTGCCAGCACGAGCCGCCGCGATTGCGGACAGGAGCTGATTCGTGACGCCTTCCAGCGCCGACGTGACGACCACTTGCCGAGCCGTATCCGGCTCGGCACGCAGGAGGGAACCCACATTCAGGATGGCGGCCGCGTTCGCGAGTGCGGCGCCTCCGAACTTGTGGACGACGATCGATGGATTGGACGACGGCATTGTGCACCCAGGTCATGGACAAAAAAATGCGGCCCCCTCGAGCGGGCCGCGTGTGCATCGTCGAGAGCGTTGCTTCTACTCGAACGCGACCGCGGCGCCTCCCGTCGTGGAAGTCGTCGTCGTCGTGCGCGTCATCGCAGCCTGCTGGCTCATCGAATTCGGTGGTGGGATGTGTGTTCCAGCATCAATACGACTCACTGGCCCAGGCGTCACCAATGGCGGGTCTCGCCGAATCGGGCGATCCAGAGATGCTCCGGATCCAGCCCAGCCGCATGCCAGCACGCGGCGGTGCGGCGCGGGGGTTCGTCCATGGGCTCGTCCGTGAGCCGGAATGTGCCCCAGTGGATACCGAGCATGAGAGAACGGTGGGCGGCGCCAGCGGGCCCCATCAGGTCAGTATAGGCGCGTACCGCCTCCTCCGGATCCACGTGCACCACGTGCATGAACCATCGCGGATCGTAGGCGCCAATCGGCATCATCACCAGGTCGAATGGCCCGCAGCGTGACCCGATCTCACCGAACTCCGGGTGGTATGCGGTATCGCCCGCGAAGTAGGCGCGCCGACCCATTCGCTCGATGGCATAGCCGCACCAAAGGGTGCGGTTGCGATCGCCAATTCGCCGCGCACTGAAGTGACGTGCGGGTGTTGCGGTGACGGCGAGCCCGCGTACCTCGGTGCGATCCCACCAGTCGAGTTCCACGAGCGTTCGGACGCCCCATTGGCGCACGTAGCGCCCAAGCCCCAGCGGCACCACCCATGCAGCATCCGGGTGCGCTTGCGCAAGCCGCTTGACGGCCGGCTTGTCCAGGTGGTCGTAATGGCTGTGCGAGAGCAGCACCACGTCAATGGGTGGCAAGTCGTCGAGATCGAGCGCGGGCGCCATGATGCGACGCGGCCCCATCCACTGCACGGGAAAGGCTCGCTCGCTGAACACCGGATCTGTCAGGACGTTCAGGCCGCCGATCTGAAGAAGAATTGTGGAGTGGCCGATCCATGTCGCCGTGGTTTCGCTCACACTCGCGCGCGGATGAGACACGGCGGGCTCCGCCATGGGGAGCGATCCGTGCGCCGGCGTGGGCACACGAGGCTGACCGCGGCGCGCGCGCTGCCAGCGCAGCAGATCGCGCCAGCCGCGCGGCGTGCTATCGGGCCAGGGGTTGCAAAACGTGCCGTCCACAGCGTGGTGCGTTGGCCGCGCTGCGAGTTCCATTTCAGTGGACATGCCCTCTCCTGACGTTGCGGAGCTGCGCTTCGTGTCGCCCCGCTTCCAGCTAGGCGTCCTGCCAGGCGGCGAGATTTTCCGCGACGTGTTCGCGCTGGCGCATGCCGGCCAGCACCGTTGCCACGCCGGGCAAGGATGACGCGAACCGCAGCGCACGCTGCGCATCCGTGGTACATGCGGGAAACAGCGCGTGCACTTCTTCAGGGAGGCCCTCCGTCAACCGGCCCTGCATGAGTGGCGCGCTCGCCACGACGCCGAGGCCGAGGGCGTCGGCGGCTTCGAGCAGGGACACGAGCTTTCGACCCAGCGGCTGCGTAGGCAAGCGGGCGGCTTCCGGCATGGCGAGGCTCACCGGCAGTTGCACCGCTCGAAAGTGATGTGTCGTGCCGCCCACCTCGCGGGCGATCGTCACGAGGTCGGCGAGCGACAGATGCTGCTTGTGGTCGGGCGGAA
>JACMOE010000691.1 GCA_014378185.1 Gemmatimonadaceae bacterium
CGCCGCCCTTGGCTTGATCGGCGCTGTCGGCGTGCGCGCCGCGCGCGCATCCGATCACCAGGACAACCCGCTCGTCGAACTCAACCCGGCGATGGACATGTCCGATTTCTACGCGTTTCCCGGCGCGTCGGCCGATCCCATCGTGCTCGCCATGGACACCCGCCCGCTGCTCACGCCGGCCGCCACTCCCGGCGCTTCGTTCGACCCCAACATCCTCTACCAGTTCAAGATCGATAACACCGGCGACGCGAAGGAAGACAAGGTCATCCAGGTGACCTTCAGGGGCACTGGTGCCAGCCAGACGTTCGAAGTGCGTGGCCCAATGGCCCCGCCCGTCGTGGGCGGCATGATGAACACCGTCGCCACGTCCGCCCCCGTCCTCACCGGCACCATCAATTCGGTGACGGGATCGGCGTCCGGTCTGCAGGTCTATGCCGGTGCGCGCGAAGATCCGTTCTTCCTCGACCTGGAGCAGTTCCTCCGCATCCTGCCGGACCGCAAGCCGAACACAGGCCCGCTCTCGCAGATCCCCGACGCCCCTTCGGCCAGCTCGTTCCGCACGGCTTCCGCAGCGGTTGATGCACTCAAGGGATCCAACGTCCTGTCCATCGTGATCGAGCTCCCCACTGCACAGCTCACCGCCGGCGGCAACGCGAAGCTCGGCCTCTGGGGCACGACCAGCCGCTAACGGCTCGTCGCCCCACACCACTCACTGATTCGAGGAATTACTTCAATGTTGAACCAGCATCTCCTGAGGCAGGTCCGTGCCGGCGCCGTTGCCGCACTCGGCGTTGCCGCCCTTGCCTTCGCTGCCGCTTGCGGCAGCAGTGACAGCACCGGAACCGGCGTCGGCACTCTCCCCGATGCAGCAAAGACCTACAACCAGGTCCAGCGCCTCGGCAATCCGCTCGTGAGCGAAGTCCTGCTCCTGAAGCGGGATCACGGCTTCCACGGCAGCTCCAATCCGTCCGACGATGTCGCGAACTTCACCGCACCGGTGAAGGGCTTCGTCGCCCAGTTCCGCCCGAACGCGACCGCCCTCCAGAATGCCCTCGCCGGCACGTTGCTGCCCGACATGCTCCAGGTGCAGACGGATCAGCCGCAGTCCTCGGCCGGCTACCTGAGCTATGTGCTCAATGGTACGGGCAAGGCTTTTGGCGGACGCAAGCTTGCTGACGACGTGGTCGACATCTCGCTCACCGCCATCTTCAGCGACCTGCTCGATCCCACGCAGTTTGTCTGCAAGCCTTTCACGCTGCCGCTCTGCACGGACAACGTTCCCTCGCATGGTGGCTTCACCACCACGTTCCCGTACCTGGCCCCGGCCAAGTAACATGCGATACCTGCCGCAGTTCCGGCGTGCATTCGCCACGCGTGTCCCGATGAATCGCGCTCATGCGACCAATCAAATCGCACGCGTGATGATGTTCGCCGGAGCCGCGGTGCTCTCCACGGCGTGCGGCCGGCAGGCATCGCCGACCCGCACTGCCTCCACACAGCATCCGGTTGTCCCGCTCAAGACAGAGTCGGAGATCCGCGATCTGGACATCGAGTACTTTGCGCAGCGCGCAAGGCGTGACCCCTCGGGCGCACTCGACCTCGCGCACCTGAGCGCACTCTACCTCGCCCGCGGGCGCGAATCGGGCGATCCCCGCGACGCAATCCTCGCCGAGGAGGCGGCGCGTCAATCCATCCGGAACCGGAAGGAACGGAATGGCGCCGCCACACAAGTGCTGGAAACGGCACTGCTCGCACAACATCGCTTCGATGAAGCCTTGCCGCTTGCCATCGCCGCGCGGAACAGCGAGCCTGACAACGCCAGCCTGCGCGCCGCACTCGGCGACATCCAGATGGAGATGGGCCTGTACGACTCCGCGCGCGTCTCGTTTGCCGGCGTGCACGCCGCATTTGGTGATCCGGCCGTGGCGCCGCGCCTTGCACGGTGGGCAGAGATCGAAGGACAGCCAGACAAGGCCCGCCACCTCCTGCACGCGGCACTCGCCACCGTGCAGAAGCTGCCCGAGGTGCCGCGCGAGCAACTCGCCTGGTACTGGCTGCGCATCGGCGACGTCGAGTTGCGCACCGGTCATCCGCTGGCGGCCGACTCCGCCTATCGCGCGGGGCTCGCTGTGCATCCGGATGACTACCGCCTGCTGGCTGCCATCGCCCACAGTGCGCTCGTGCAGCAGAACTGGAAACGCGCCATCACCTTCGGGGAACGCGCCATCGCTGTCACGCTCGACCCGGCCACGCTCGGCATCCTCAGCGATGCGTACGCCGCGCTCGGCGACAGCGTCAAGAGTGCGGACTACGCCCACGTGCTCGATGTCGCCGTTCTCAAGCAGCCTGGCGCATACCATCGCGCGTGGAGCCTGTTCCTGCTGGATCACGATCGTCACGTGAGCACGGTGGCGCGGAAGATCGAGCAGGAGCTGCGCACCCGGAAGGACGTCTACGCGTACGACCTGCTCGCATGGTCGCTGCACAAGCAGGGTCGCGACGTGCAGGCTGCTGCGGCGATGCAGCTGGCATTGAAGGAGGGCACGCAGGACGCCCAGCTCCTCTACCATGCCGGCATGATCGAGCACGCACTCGGGCATGCGGATGTCGCGCGCACGCAGCTCACCCGGGCGCTCGCGATCAATCCCTACTTCCATCCCGTGCAGCCAGCCATGGCGCGTGCGACGCTGGCCAGCCTGCCGCCGGCGCCACGCACGGTCGCCATCGCGAGATAGTCATGAGTGAATTCGCGACTTTCGCACAACTCGGATTTCGGCACATCGTCGACATCGAGGCCATGGATCACATCCTGTTCCTCGTCGCACTCGCCGCGATCTACCGGTTTCGCGACCTGCGCAAGGTGCTTTGGGTGATCACGGCGTTCACCATCGGTCACTCCGTCACGCTGGCACTCGCCGTTACTGGTGTCCTCACGATGCCGTCCCGGCTCATCGAGTTCCTCATCCCTGTCACCATCGTGGCCACGGGCATCGAGAATCTCGTGGTGCGCGACCGGGACCATGCCATGTGGGGCGGGCGATACCGGCCAGTGTTCGCGGGCATCTTCGGCCTCGTGCATGGCGCCGGATTCGCGAATTACCTCAAGGCGCTCTTCGTCGATCGGCTGGCCGTGCCCTTGTTCGGCTTCAATGTGGGGATCGAAGCTGGGCAGCTCGTCGTGCTCGCGGCCATCGCGGTGGCATTCGCAGTCGTTGATCAGGCGATCTCGGCGGCGCGCGGTCCTGGTGCAGCGTGGCAGCCGTTGCGTGCTCGCGTCGTGGGCGTGTCCGTGCTCGTCGTGCTGGTAGGATCGGCGTGGGCGGTGCAGCGGAGCCCGTGGTGATGCGCGCGTCGCGCCTGTCGCGCGCCATGAGCCGCATTCCATGCGTCGCCTTGGCCCTTGCACCTGGATTGGCCGCGCCGAGACTCGCGTACGCGCATCCCCTGCACAGCACCATCACCGAGGTCACCGAAGATCGCGCGCACGGTACCGTGCGCGCCACCATTCGCGTATTCGCCGACGATTTCGGCACGGCGGTCACCCGCTCCCTGCGTGGACGGCCACTGTCGGCCGGCCTGCAATGGGACGCTGCCGCGCTGGCGTACGTCGCTTCGGTGTTCGGCTTCACGGACGCCTCGGGGCGGCCCGTGGCCGTGCACTCCTGCGGCACGCGTCGCACGGCCGACCTGCTCTGGATCTGCGTCGAGGCACCCAGCACTGGCGGCCTTGCCCGGCTCAAGGTGCGCAATGCCATACTTTGCGACCTGTTCGACGATCAGGTGAACGTGGTGCAGGCCACCTCGGGCGGGTCGCGGCGCAGCGTGCTGTTCAGGAAGGGCGACAGGGCGAAGCCGCTCAGCTAGTGTCCGGTTGTCATCCCGAGCGAAGTCGAGGGATCTGCACGTGCCGCCTGGCTGTGAGGTGCAGACCCCTCGACTCGCTTCGCTCGCTCGGGGTGACAAGTAGTTTCAGGATGGACACGAGCTAGTGTCGTGAGTTAGAAGTGTGCAGACAAAAGCGCTTCACACTTTGCAGGATGTCGTCAGCACTTTTCGTCCAGCGAAAGGGCTTCGCGGTGTCGTTACTGTGCTCCGTGTAGGCGAGGAGCGCGGACTCGAGTTCGCG
>JACMOE010000692.1 GCA_014378185.1 Gemmatimonadaceae bacterium
ATCGCCGACCGTCACCACCGCGGCGTACCCCATGCGCAGTTCACCCGGCAGCGAGATGCGTTGAAATGCCTGACCCAGTGTGCCGAGGTCGCGCAGTACATCGGGCGAAAATCCGTCCTCGATCTGAATCGCATAATTGCCCTTCGCGTCGCCTGATGGCCTTTCAAGGAGGAAACGCGGCAGCTCGATCGCGCGCTGTGCGTCGAGATGCTGGTCGAGCACACCGGTGACCACGGAGTAGACGGCCGACGTTATCCAGGAATTGCCCGCGGCCGCAACGGCGAGCACTGGCCGGCGCGCCACGCCATCCCCATGAAAAACGATAGTGGGCGCGAGTGTGCTGCCATGTCGCGCGTTCGGAAGCCGTGCGCCGTATTCGTCGGGATCGCTGGCGTACGAGTCGAGCTTGTCGTTGTACAGGAAGCCGAGTCCCGGCGTCACGTAGAAGTTGCCGCCCCACGTGCCGAGCGTCTGCGTGGCGCTCACGATGTTGCCGTCTGCGTCAGCCACGGCGAACGCGGTGGTCCCTGTCTTGTGGCAGAACTGATCCTGCGCAGACGCCTCGTGATCGGAACATTCGGATTCCGATCCCTTGCCTCCTGATGCCGATGACACGCGCGTGCCTTGTTTCGCACAGGGCAGGGTGTCGCCACGTATGTCGGACGGAGTGAGGGCGCGCTGCGCACTGAAGCAACGCCAGCGCGCCCTGGCGGAATCCTTGCTCAGGAACGCGTCGAGTTGCACGGGCCAGAGGCCCGGGTCGGCGACCCTTCCACGGATGGAGGGGACGAGCTTCCATGCCTCGATCATCGCGTGCAGTGTGGCTGCGTCCTCGGTGTAGGAACGAGGGGCGGCTTGCTGCTCGAGCGACCCAAGCTGTGACATGAGGGTAGCACCACCTGACGCGGGCGGTGCGCTCGAATAGAGCGTGTAGCCGCGGTACGTACTCGACACCGGCTCGCGCTCCGCCGCGTAGTAGCGTGCCATATCCGCGGCACGCATCGCGTTGCCTTGGCCGCGCAGATCGGCCACGATGCGCTTCGCAATCGATCCCGAATAGAACGGAGTGGCGCCGCTATCGGCGATGGTGCGCAGCGTGCGGGCAAGGTCGGGATTGCGGAGGGTGTCACCAGCGTGGAACGGCTCTCCACTGGGAAAGAAGAGCGCACGCGCGCCCGGATGCTTGAGAAAGTGCTCGCGCTCGGTCGTGAGCGTGGTCGCGAGACCCTCGCTCACGATGAATCCTTGCTCCGCCGCGCGAACGGCGGGCGCCACGATCTCCGCCCAGGTGACCTTTCGGCTTCCATACCGCTTCCACGCCAGTTCCATTCCGGCCAGCGTGCCCGGCACGTTCACAAGGATAGGCCCATCGAGCGTCTTCCCGCCTCGTCGCATGAGCGCGCCGTTGGCGAGCGACGCCTCTTCCGGAGCGCGCGACATGAACTCGATGAGCACGGGACGATCCATGTGGCGCATCCGCACGAGCATCTGTCCATAGCCACCGAGACCGCTCGCATCTGGTTCAACGACGCCCAGAGCGAACGAGACCCCAACGGCGGAGACCACCACGTTAGCGCCTTTGCGCAGCATTTCGAGGCCGGCTGCCGTTGCCACCGGATGCGCACTCGAGACAGCGGCGTGGCCGGTTGCCGCGTCTCGCAAGGGTGGTCGTTCGCGCAGCATGTCGTGCAGCACTTGCTCCAGCAATCCGTCGGATCCAGCGGCGAGTGCGCGCGACTCATACGAAGTGCGCATCGCGTTCCAGCGCTCATGGCGTGGGGCAGACTGTCGGAAGTAGAGGGTGTCCATGCGCTTCCAGAATGCCGCGAAGGCCGTGGCATTGCGGAGGTGCCGATCGACTGACGGGAGCGAGGATGCCGAAGGGCTGGCGTCAGGCGCTGATGGTGCGTCAACGAACCAGAGCCTGCCCGTGGTCCCGAAGTCGTCCTGCGTGTCGCGATCGCCGACACGATCCGGATCTCCATTGTATCCGATGTCGGGACCGGGAAGTTCGGCGAGCGCAAGCGTGCGTCCATCGGGTGACCATGCCGGCTCGGCGCGCTGTGCGCTGACGAAATTCACGTAGCCGGCATCGGGCGTGGTGATCCACACACCGGCACGGCCGTTCCGAGTGGCAAAGGCGATGCGATCACCGCTGGGCGACCATGCCGGGTGTTCGGCATCGCGATCCTGCACGATCACGCGATCCG
>JACMOE010000693.1 GCA_014378185.1 Gemmatimonadaceae bacterium
CGGCGGATGGTGAGCTGACGAACATCAGCTATCACGTCGATCAGCTTGAGCGGGTGCAGGGGAGTGACCGCGAGGCGGTGCGGCGGGTGAAAGCCTGGCGTGACCTCGGTCGTGCAGCGCGGGACGAGCTCACCGCCCTTCGCACGCTCAAGGAGTCGGAGTTCCGGGCGGATGCGGCTCCTGCCAAGTGCGGGGCGGCCGTCGCGAGCCTCGAACAGCTCATCCGGCAGTATGTCGACGCCCACGACCCCAAGGGTCGCGCCGAGATTGCCGCCCGAGCGCGTGATGTCGGTGCGCCGCTCAAGGAAGCCCTGGACAAGACCGACGCCCAGCACTCCATCATGGAACGCGCCCTCTCCGATGCGCAGCATTTCGATGTGGGCGAGCCGTCCTGGCGAGACGTGAAGGACAAGGCCTCGCACTCCGCCAGCGTGATGTTCGATGACTGGAAGCAAAAGCGCGCGGCCGCCCATGCCGCGTGCGACGAGATCGCGAAGGGCGAGCAGAGCCCTCTCGTGGTTAATGCCCTCCGGGAGCTCGAAACGAGCTATCGCGCGGGGCGAAGCGATCTCGACGTCCTCGTGACGAAGTTCAACGCCTTCTCGAACGAGGCATCGGAGCTTCGACGCTGGGACGACGAGGATACGGAGACCCTGCGCAACCTGTTCTGCCAGGCAGAGGAGTCGTTCGGCGACTCTACAGAGGGCGCAAAGTACGAGGCCGCAGCGAAGGCGGTCGCGGACGGTCTCGTCTCGCGCGTGTCGGCTCGGTGGTCCGCGCTCAAAGCTGAGCAAGCCGACATCGCTGCGCTGGCGACGAAGCTGCTGGCCAGCAAAGACGAGGACGTGCAAACCCGTGCATCGACGATACGAACCAACACCGGGACGATCTTCTCGAGCCTGAAGAACATCAACGAGGGACGACTTTACGGGTCGAATAATCCGAAGATTCGCTCGAAGATTGAGTACGGAAAGTCTCAGCACTTGACGGAACAAAACAATCTGTGCAGCGGAAACGCCGAGATCACGCTGTGGTCGGGAAGTAGAATTGACTGCGTTGTGGCAGCTGGGGGCGTGTGCTCGATCTACGAGATCAAGCCTGAAAACTCCCGGGCGAAGGAGAAAGGGATGCTGAGGGCGGAACAGTACGAGAACGAGGTGCTCGAGGCGTTTGCCACTGTTTCGAGTAAAACAGAGGCTGACCGTGCCGCGCGATTCGAAGGTCGTCGCGCCATTTTTTTAAAATGCATTGACAGCAACAATGCAATGAAGGTGACTCACGACGTCCGTACCTATCCCTATTGCCCGGCTACCGCAGAGATCGCCGATGGCCCGTGACCGCGCCTTCACGGTCGGCGTCCACGGCATCTTCGCAACGCGGATTTGCCTAGAGCCCGTGACGGCCTACGCGCTAGCCGAGCTTTTGACGGACCCGCAGTGGCCGTGGCTGATGAATCGTTACGAGTTCGATACCTTGGCCCCCTAGAAGAAGCTCCAGCAGCACGACAAGGCGCTGACGAAGGCAACCGGAACCACTCGCCTCGCGCAAGGGTTCCTCGCCCCCGGACGGTCTGCTCTACACTTGATGTGCTCACCGACACCTGACGAGGTGCGCGCCACCTGCGTGATCTCGACGGGACGGGAGCTACATCCTCAGTGCGCTACGCCCTACAAGGTTCGGATCACGCAACGCGCCACCGTCTGGCCGGAGCACGCCTCGCTGCCCGCTTGGTTGGAGGTTGTGCATTCCGTAGTCGCGACGTGTCGCGTGTCATGCGGAGTAATTGCGGGCTGGCCGTCGTTCGACTTGGCAAGATCCGACAGTGCGATGGGTGGCAACGGTTCGGCAGAGGAACAACTCCCAGCTGATTATGTTGTTGAGAACGCTGCCGTCAACCCATACAAGGTGACGCAGCTGGGCGGCGACATGGTTCGCCCGCCGCGCTGGGGGACGTACCTCGCGCAGTCCTGGGTCGCCCGCATCGGCGGTCGCGCCGCGATCGGGGGGGCCGCGGCTCCACACGTGATCCCCGGCAACGGCCACGACGTCGGGGTCATCCCGATCCCCCGGGCCCACCAAGCGTCCGTGGCC
>JACMOE010000694.1 GCA_014378185.1 Gemmatimonadaceae bacterium
GCATCGCCGACTTCGTCGTCGACGACACGGAAGAGGCGCGCCTCACCGTCGAGCGCCCCATTCACGTGATCGAGGGGCCGCTGATGGACGGCATGAACGTGGTCGGCGACCTGTTCGGCGCGGGCAAGATGTTTCTGCCGCAGGTGGTGAAGAGCGCACGCGTGATGAAGCGTGCGGCCGCGCACCTGATCCCGTTCATCGAGGCCGAGAAGCTGCTGCAGCCGGCGGAAGCGCAGAAGAACAAGGGCAAGATCCTGCTCGCCACCGTCAAGGGCGACGTGCACGACATCGGCAAGAACATCGTGGGCGTGGTGCTGCAGTGCAACAACTACGACGTGATCGACATGGGCGTGATGGTGCCGGCGGCGAAGATCCTGGAGCGGGCGCGCGAGGAGAACGTCGACATCATCGGGTTGAGTGGCCTGATCACTCCATCACTGGAAGAGATGGCGTTTCTCGCTGGCGAGATGCAGCGTGAAGGGTTCACGATTCCGCTGCTGATCGGCGGTGCGACCACCAGTCGCGCACATACAGCGGTGAAGATCGAGACGCAGTACGCGGGTCCGGTGGTGTATGTGCAGGACGCGAGTCGCGCCGTCGGCGTGGCCAGCGCGCTGCTCAGTGACAAGGGTCGTGATGAGTATGTGGCCGGCGTGAAGCAGGAATATGAAGCAATTCGCGTACATCGGGCCACGTCCGGCAAGGCCACGCGGCTCGTGTCACTTGCCGATGCGCGGGCGAACCGGTTGCAGGTCGATTGGCACGCGAGCCTGCCGGCCGTACCGAATCGGCCTGGCGTGACGGTGTTCGACAGCTGGCCGCTGGAGGATCTGGTGCCGCGAATCGACTGGACGCCGTTCTTCCAGACCTGGGAACTCGCCGGACATTATCCCGACATTCTGCACGACCCGGTCGTGGGCGAGACGGCGCGCAGCCTGTTCACGGATGCGCAGGCCATGCTGTCGAAGATCGTGAGCGAGCAGTGGCTGACGGCACGCGCGGTGACGGGCCTGTTTCCCGCGAACACCGTTGGCGACGACATCGCCGTCTGGCATACCGAGGCCGAGCGTGGCGGCGAGCGGGCCGCGACGATCCACACCATTCGCCAGCAGATGCAGAAGGGTGATGGTCGCCCGAACATGGCGCTGTCCGACTTCGTCGCGCCGGTGGAGACAGGTGTGCCCGACTACGTCGGCGCGTTCGCGGTGACCACGGGCCACGGTATCGACGAGCGCGTGGCCGCATTCGAGGCCGCGCACGACGACTACAACTCCATCCTGCTCAAGGCGCTTGCCGATCGACTGGCGGAGGCGCTGGCGGAGCGGCTGCACGAGACCGTGCGCACCGAGCATTGGGGCTACGCGGCTGGCGAGACGATGGACAATTCCGCGCTGATCGACGAGCGCTATCAGGGCATCCGTCCGGCCCCGGGCTATCCCGCCTGCCCGGACCACACCGAGAAGCGGACCCTGTTTCGCCTGCTCGACGTGCCCGCGCTGACGGGCATCACGCTGACGGAAAGCTGCGCGATGCTCCCGACGGCGAGCGTGTCGGGCTGGTATTTCTGGCGCGCCGAGGCGCGGTATTTCGGGACGGGGATGATCGGTGAGGACCAGGTGAGCGACCTGGCGGACCGCAAGGGGATGGCGCAGTCGGAAATGGCGCGGTGGCTTGCGCCGATCCGGGCGTAGGCAAGGTGCGTCGACGGTTATTGTCGTGTGCTCGAGTTGGCGCTCAAGTGTGGTGTGTTCGCAACAGTCTTGTTTTCAGAAGGCTACAGTCGAGTTGTTTTTGCTTGCAGGGTCAGTCGGGACCCGTTCTGTAAGTCATTGACCTGCTAGTGATTGCCATGAAGGGAGCGC
>JACMOE010000695.1 GCA_014378185.1 Gemmatimonadaceae bacterium
CGAGCGAATGACCGGGCATGGGAGAGACCAGGAGATAGAACGTACCGGTGGTTTCGTATCCTTCGTTGCGGGCGATGACTGACTGCGCACGCGGAGCGTCATATACCAGCGCCTTCGTGATCCGTGCCGTCCGTGAACCGGCGAGAATCCGCTCGAGGAACTGGAGTGCCCAGACGTCCCGATCATCGTCGCCAACCGTCGGCCATGCGATGGTCACTTGAGGCAACTGCACGCGATCCTCGAACACGAGCCGCATGTCGGCGGTAAGGGTGGCCGGTGGGGTGCTGGGGTGAACCACGGCTGGCCCGCGGGCGAGACCGCCGAAATACTTCGTGATCCAGCGCCTTGCCTGTGCCGGCCCGAAGTCGCCGACGATGGTGAGGGTGGCATTCGAAGGGGCGTACCAGGCGCGAAAAAAGCGCTTCACATCTTCCACGCCTGCGTTCCGGAGGTCGGCCATGTAGCCGACGATCGGCCAGTAGTACGGATGCTTCGCCGGATAGCGCGCGGTGGATATGATCTCGAGCCCGCGACCGTACGGAACGTCCTCCGTTTTCTCTCGGCGCTCGTTCTGTACGATGTCGCGCTGTGCCACAAACTTCGCCTCGTCGAGTCTTTCGAGGAGAAAGCCCATGCGGTCCGACTCCAGCCACAGGGCGGTCTCGAGGTAGTTGGACGGAACGATATCGTAGTAATTGGTGCGATCGAACGACGTCGTGGCACGGTTCGACCCACCCACCCCGATCGTGAGCCGATCGTGCAAACCATATGGCACGTGACCCGATCCGGTGAACATCACGTGCTCGAAGAGATGCGCGAAGCCGGTGCGGCCCGGCGCGTCATCCTTGGATCCCACGTGATACCAGACGTCGACCGCGACTTCCGGCATGGTGCGGTTGGGGGAGAGAATGACCTGAAGCCCGTTCGGAAGCGTGAATTGTTCCACGGGGATACGGATGCCGTCGGCAGGCGACTGGGCCCACGCAGGCGCGGCAGCGGTCAGGACGACCAGTGTCGCGAGGAGGAGGCCTTGGCGTGAGGACATTGCGCTACGCTCGTGCGTCGTCAGGGAGCAGCGCGAGGTACTTCGTGCTGCGTCGCGGCTCGGCCATCATCGGTTCCACCGTGTCGCGCCAGGCGGCGTAGTGGTCAGTCGCCTTGTGGCGAGTCGGATCGTCCGCCGTGCGGTAGATCTCGGTGAGGAGGAACCGTGACGCATCATCCTGCTGCTGCGCGAGGTCGAAGCGGACCACGCCCGACTCCAGCAGGCTGGCGTGCGCATTCGCCAGCGTTGCCGCGATGAATGCGTCCACATATTCAGGAAGTACGCGAATGGCTACGTTGATGATGAGCACCTGGGGTCGACCACCTCAGCAAGGGACGAGCGAGGATTGGAGCTTGTCGCACCATTACCTCGAAGGCTGGCCATCGCGTGGCTGAAGGAGGCGCAGCCACGGCCGTGGAGCGCCGGCTCGAACTCACCTGGGACGCAGCGCGCGACGTGCAGAAGCGTCCGCGAGTACAGATGCTGCCACGCCCGCTGCAAGCACCGAGAGTATCACGGCCAGCAAGTACAAGTTGAACTGTTTCCCGATGGCGAGCTTGAGCCAATCGGCAAACAGCATCTTCACACCCACGATCATCAGGACCAGAGCGAGCGAGACCTTCAGGTATCGGAACTTCGTCACCATGCCGGCCAGTGCGAAGTAGAGCGATCGCAGACCGAGAATTGCGAACACGTTGCTGGTGAATACCAGGAACGGGTCGCTCGTGATGGCGAAGATGGCCGGGATCGAGTCGACGGCAAAGATGAGATCGGTCGTCTCGATCATCACAAGCGCCAGCGCGAGAGGCGTGAGAAGCAGCGCTCCCGGCCGAGCCTTGTCCACGACCTCGTCCGGAACCGTGGGCGCTCCGGGGACCTCGCTCTCGTACGACGCGGATGCACCGGCGCGAACGACAAAGTGCTCGCCGTGAAACCTGGCGGTCACCGGGAACAAGCGGCGCGTCAACCGAACGACGATGTTCTTGTTCGGATCGGTGTGATCCGACTTGAGAAAGAGCATCTTGATCGCCGTCAGGATCAGGAAACCGGCGAAGAGGTACAGCACCCAGTGGAACTCGGCGATCAGCTTTGCCCCGATACCGATCATCGCACCTCGGAGGAGCAGAGCGCCAATGATGCCCCAGAACAACACGCGGTGCTGGTAGAGCGGCGGAACCGCGAAGAAGCCGAAGATCATCGCGATCACGAAGATGTTGTCCACGCTGAGCGACTTCTCGACGACGTAGCCGGTCAGGTACTTCTCCGCCGCCATCGCGCCGCCGTTCCTCAGCCCGTCGACCGCGTCCACCATGGTGCCAAGGCCAAACCACTGGCCGTCATAGGCGAAGTACACGAATACGGAAAACGACAACCCCATGGCAAGCCACACGCCCGACCAGGCAAGGGCCTCCTTGACGCTGACGACGTGGGCGTTGCGGTGAAAGATGCCCAGGTCCAGTGCCAGCATCAGCAGGACAAACGCAATGAATCCTATCCAGATCCACATCACTCGTCGCGTGCCTCCGTCATGGCGTTCAGCCGCCTGCCTCTCCATCCACCCGAACAGCATCTTACCGCTTCCCGTTGAGACCCCGCAAGACGCACCGCACGTTTCCTGACCCACTCCAGTCACGGATTTCAGATGTAATGAGCATCCGCGTCCGCCATCCTCTGCTCATTCCTGCCTGCACCGCCGTGTTCAGGGCGCGCGCGATACCGACTCACGCAAGCGGACGATGAACTCGCGGATGCGTGAAGCATTCTTTCCCAGGTCGCTGCCCCCGATGCGAGAGACCGATCGAATGTCGAGACGCGATCCGCCGTCGCGCGGACGAATGCGGATGACCACGTCGTCCCTGAACCGGAACACGCGCGTGGTGGCAGTCGCCTCGATACGACCGGCCGATGAGTCCGCCGCGACAATAGCCCATCCCATCGCATTCGCGGCGGCAAGGGCCTTCGCGAACGCAGCAGCCGGCGCGATCGCGAGATCGATCGGAGCGATGTCGGGGTAGGCGGCGCGCTGCAACAAGGCCACTCGGCTGCCGCCGTAATCGGCACTGTTCTTCGCGCTGGCGCGCAGCGGCAGTACGTCCACGAATAGCGGCGGGTCGCTCGTGTCCGTGGTAATGTCATGAATTGGCGGTGCGCCGCCGGCGAGCTTCGCGCAGGTCGCAACACCCAGGATGAACACGATGGTCACTGTCAGGATCATGCGGCTCCTCATGCGGAATTCTCGACGTAGGTGGTCATGGGCTTTACCGGGCTACCGGCCGGCGCGACGGGCGTTCGCCTGGCTGTTGAGCGTCCAGTCATACGGCGTCTTCTCCACGCGAAACTGGCCGCTCGCGGGCAGGTCACGCTCGGCTCCCGCCGGGTAGAAGCGCGAAATGAACCTGCCGACCGCGGTTTCCGAGCCGCCAAAATCATGGATGTAATCGCGGAACTCCACGAAGATCGGGCTGAGATGAACGGTCTTCGCCGCGACATCCACGCGGTTCTTGCCGGGCGACGCCAGCAGGAAGGTGCGGGCCTGGTCGTCGAGCTGCGCGTCGAGCCGGTTGCCAACGTATGCCTCGCCCCGGAGCGGTGGACAGCCCATGGCGGCGCAGACCAACGCAAAATGGATGCGCGGCTCGCGATTGCGCTTGCGAAGGATGTCCTGCTCGATGTCGTCGAGCCCGTAAGCCCTGCCGCCCACGACCGCCAGCTTCTCCTTCCACGGCCCATAGCCCCGAATGAAGCCGAACGACTTGTTGATGTTCCTGATGGATTCGCGTTCGTGATGCGCGTTGACCAGCTGGATGGTGTAAGCGTTGTACGCGTCGATCCAGAACGCGACCTGGTCGGACTGCGACAGCGTTGTCGGATCGAACGCCGCGAGCCGTTTGAGGTACGCCGCGAACTCCGGCGCAGCCGCGAATGCGTCGTAGTCGATCATCCCGTTTCGGACGTGCGCATGAAGCAGCGCGTCGAACGTGCCATGGTCGAATTCCGCCTGCGCGGCTGCCGGCGACGCGATGACGGTCAATCCGCCGAGAGCGAGCGCGAGTATGGCGAGCGGACGGGCAGCGTGACGACGAAGGGCGCGCATAGGCCTGGCGTGCTGAAGAAGGGCGCGAATGAGAGCGGGAGCGAAAAAGGGCAGCTGGTAAGTCAACCGAGAACTGTACGACTGGCCGCAGAAAACCGAGGACCTGCTGGGTATCCGATGATTCGATAACCACTGCGTGGTCGTGAGTGGTCTGTAGTGAGTTCAACAGTTCCGGGTCAACCGTACCCCGACCACACGCTGTATGCTGATAATACGTAGCTTCTTTCCCAACCAGATGC
>JACMOE010000696.1 GCA_014378185.1 Gemmatimonadaceae bacterium
ATTTTCGTCGTCAGTCAGGCAGGCGGTGATGGCCTGCGTCTTTTCCTCCGGCGTGAGCGCCTTCCACAGCCGGCGGACGGTGGTGGTGGTGGGGTCGGCAGCGAGTGCGGCGAGGGCGGGGCGAAGTGGCGTCATGCTGAGGCTCGAGGGGTGAATCCGGGAGACGAAATGTAGATGCGCGGCTGGAGATATTGAGTCGCGCGGGCCGTGCCTTCAAACAGCACAAACAAGAAAAGCAAATTAACCACAGGGGTCACAGAGGTCACAGGGGAAGGCAAACAACTTGATTTGTTGCGGGGCGTATTCTCCCTGCAATCCTTGCCTTGGTAGTTCCCTGTGACCTCTGTGACCCCCGTGGTTGATGCAGTTGCAGTTGTCGTTGCCCGTTCACCCAGGTACGAGCGCGTGACAATGTTACGATAATCTGAACGGTTGCTGATTTTTCAACCCTTTCCACAAACCTGCTGTCACATGCGCATCCCCCACCTGGATGCTCCATGCGACACACGACGCTCCTGCTCTGCGCTCTCGCACTATCCGCCCCAACCACCGGTGCGCAAAGCCGCATCGCGGCGCGTGAAACCGCCGCCGCCCTGGTCACCATCGGCGCGATCGATCCGGGCGCGAAAGCCAGCTCCAACGCCGCATCCGCATCGCGCGCCATCACGCCGCCCGTCCTCGACGGCCGCACCAACGACAGGGCGTGGGCCACCGCACAGGTCATCGACCAGTTTCTCCAGTACGATCCCAACGAGGGCAAGGCCTCGCAATTCAGGACCGAGGTGCGCGTCACCTACGACGACCACTACCTCTACATCCTCGCGCGCATGTTCGACCCCGCGCCGGACAGCATCATCTCCGCCCTCTCTCGGCGCGACGTCCGCACCAACTCGGACCAGTTCGGCCTCGTCATCGATTCCTATCACGACGGCAAGACCGCATTCGAGTTCTTCACCAACCCGGCAGGGGTGAAGCGCGACTACTACGTGTCCAACGACCAGAACGAGGACGAAGGCTGGGACGCCGTCTGGGACGTGGCCACGCGCATCGACTCCGTGGGATGGGTGGCGGAGTTCCGCATTCCGTTCAGCCAGATCCGCTATTCGCCAGGCGCCGAGCATACCTTCGGCCTGCTGCTCAAGCGCGACATCGCGCGTACGGGGGAGCGCACATCCTGGCCGCTGCTCAAGCGTTCGGTGCAGGGGTACGTATCGCAATCGGGCAACCTCTCCGGCATTGGCCAACTGCCTTCACCACGCCGGCTGGAGATCCTGCCGTATACCGTCGTGAAGAATGACACGCGCGACTTCGGCACCGGGCGCAGCGCGCTCGGGCAATACGATCATCCCAACAAGATCACCGCGGGCGCCGACGTGAAGTACGGCCTCTCCTCGAACCTCACGCTCGACGCCACCATCAACCCGGACTTCGGGCAGGTGGAAGCTGATCCAGCGCAGTTGAACCTCACCGCCTTCGAAACCTTCTTCGACGAGCGACGTCCGTTCTTCCTCGAGGGCGCAGGCATCTTCACCTTCAACACGAACTGCGGCGACATCGACAGCCAGTGCACCGGCCTGTTCTACTCGCGCCGCATCGGTCGCAATCCGCAGTTGGCCGGCAACTATGGTGACGCGACGTCGGCGACGGCGACGCCAATCGCCGCGGCGGGCAAGCTCACGGGCCGTCTCGCCAACGGCATCTCCGTGGGTCTGATGGATGCCGTCACGCAACGTGTCGAGGGCACCGCCGCGGTGGATGGCGTGAACGCCGCCATCGAGCCGCGCACCAACTACAGCGTGCTGCGACTCCAGCGCGACAATTCAGACGGCCATGGCGACATGGGGTTCATGCTCACTGGCGTCAACCGCTCGCTCGATCCCGGATCGGTACCATACCTTCGCGCCTCCGCCTATGTGGGCGGCGTGGATCTTCGTCGCCGGTTCTGGAACAACAACTATGAAGTGAAGACGTTTGCGGCACGGAGCGACGTGCGCGGATCAGCGGCATCCATCGCCGCGCTCCAGACCAACACCGTGCACGCATTCCAGCGGCCGGATGACGCGATTGCCTACGATCCCACGCGCACCACGCTCGGCGGCGACGCGGAGCGCATCTCGTTCAGCAAGTTCGGCGGCGACATCACGCGCTTCCAGACTGTGTACCAGCGATTCTCGCCGGGCTTCGAGTCGAACGACCTGGGCTACCAGCAGCGCGCGGACGAACAGGAGTTCCGCAACTGGTTCGCCCTCCAGTTCAACACGCCAACGGCGGTGTACCAGCACGCCGCGTTCAACTTCAACGGGTCGGGCGACTGGACGACCGGCGGCCTGATGCTCGGCAACGGCTGGAACCACAACGACCACATCCAGTGGAAGAACTTCTGGTGGACGCACATCGGCATCAACTTCAACAACTACTCGCCGGCGTACGACGATCGTGCGGCGCGCGGTGGGCCGGCGATCCGGTTGTCGAGGAGCCAGAGCATGTGGGGTGGCGTCCAGAGCGACAATCGGCGCTCGGTGCAGTCGAGCATGTGGCTCAACGCGTCGCGCGGCGACGAGGGGCGCTCGTTCCGCGGGAGCGTGAGCCCGCAGCTGGACGTGCGCGTGTCGAGCCGGTTCTCGACATCCATCGGCATGGGGTACAGCCGCAACGGAAATGACTGGCAGTTCTACGGGCGCAACGGCGCCATTGGCAGCGACACCACGCACTACACCTTTGCGCGGCTCGACCAGACGACGCTCAGCCTCAACACGCGGCTGAACTTCACGGCAACGCCCAACCTGTCATTCCAGTTCTACGCCGAGCCGTTCGTGTCCAACGGCACGTATGCGGACCGGAAGGAGATCAGGGACGCGCGCGCCGATTCGTACGCGAACCGGTTCAAGCCGTACGGCAGCGGCAGCGGGGTGTTCGACGGCTTCAACTACCGGCAGTTCAACTCCAATGCGGTGCTGCGGTACGAGTACCGGCCGGGCAGCTCGCTCTTCATGGTGTGGCAGCAGGGGCGGAGCAGCTTCCTCACGCCGGCAGATGCGGAGTACCAGGTGGGACGGGATTACGGAGCGGCGTTGCGCGACCACCCGAACAACACGTTTCTCGTCAAGCTGTCGTACTGGATCAATCCGTAGGGGAGTCATCCCGAGCGAAGTCGAGGGATCTGTACTTGTCGCGTGGTGGCGAGGTGCAGACCCCTCGACTCGTGGAGCTCGCTCGTGGCACTGCTACCGCATCATCTGGTCGCCGCAGGTGTTGGTCTTCACGATCCGCATTGGCGTGCCCGAGTCGACGGCGTACGATGAATCCTTGCCCGAGACCACATACCCCGGCTTGCCCCAGCCGCCGCGGATCTCGTAGGTCGGCTTCGCATCGCAGCGGAACGGCCAATCGGGTCCCGCGTACTGGCCAGCAAGGGTGACGCCCCCGTTTGCTTCAAGAGCTCTGCCCACCGCGAGCGCCGTTGCAGAGCCCGCGGCGACAACTCCTGCTCCCGCAGCGGCGCTACCAACGATCACCGCGCTCGATGTGACGAGCGGTGCAAGGGCGAGAGCGCCCATCCCGGCCGCAAACCCTCCAGCGGCGGGGAGTGCCGCGAACGCAGCTGCACCGCCGGTCGCCGCGGCGACGACAACCGCGCCGACGATCGCTGCTACCGGCTTCACGCAATCCCAATCCGTGCGCGGCTCCTTTCCATCTGCGGCGATGTTCGCCTTGAGGGTGAACCAGACGGCGCCCGTGTTGCGGTTGAACGTCTCATTGGGCTTGAGGGTGCCATAGTACAGACAGCCAACCTGCTCGATCGCGATGGACACCGGCCACATGGTCTTGTTGGTGATGAAGAAGCCCGGGCTCTTCCCTTCACGCGTCGCCGCATTCTCCCGTGCCAGCTCGGCGTCGGAGTACACGCGGAAGTCATCCCCCGTCGGCGCGATGATGAACTTGCTGTAGCCCGTCCCGGACGACGTGTACGTCGTCACCGGCCGGCCGGCGCCGTCCAGCGTGGCGCTGATGCTCGTGATGAGGCACGCCCCGCGGCGTGCCGACGGCTCGTTGATGGCCTCGTGAAGAACGCCCTGCTTGTCAAGGCGAGACGCGCCGACCCTGAAGACATCCCGCTTGCAGGCCGCGTAATTGATCGTGACGGTTCCGCCGTACGGCGCACGATTGTGAAGCTTGGCTTTCGGATACGCGAATGCGCTCGCGAACGGTACGGCCAACAAGGTCGCAGCCGTGAAAAACTGTTTCAATCGCATCATCTACCTGAAGGAGGGTGTGACCAGCGCGACACTCGTGCTGGCGCAGAGCAATCATACGTGTCATCTTCCACCGTCGCCAGCGACAAACTGCTACCCGCAAACGCGAGTTTGCGACTTGGCGACATGCGTCATCGCTCGTACTTCACCGTCTGCACTCTCGTACGAGCGACGTGTGGGTACCCGGCGCACTGGGCAATTCCATCACTCCGCTCCAATGCTGAAGCTCTCGAGACAGTCGGCACACCTGTTCATTCTGACGGCGTGCCTGTCAGTTGCGGCTTGTACCAATGTTGTATCCGGTACTTCACTTACCGCCGGATCTCCGCCCGCGCCGCAGGACGAGCTCCTGCGGCGCGGTGTGAGCGAGTTGGAGAACGGGAGAGTCGATGACGCGCGCCGTTCCTTCAGACAGGTGCTGAAGTACGATCCTCGAAACGCGAAGGCGCATCTCGCGCTCGCGACGACCTTCGAGGCGGACGCGCTCGACGGCGACGTGCCGAAGCGCGACCTCGC
>JACMOE010000697.1 GCA_014378185.1 Gemmatimonadaceae bacterium
CACCGCCACGATGATCGCGCAGCCGATCACGATCCATTCATAATTCTGGTCGAAGTGCAACGTACGGATGGACTGCCGGATCAGCACGATGAGCAACGCCCCCAGCATGGCGCCCACGGCGCTGCCCTTGCCTCCGATGAGGCTCGCGCCACCAACGACCGCGGAGGCGATGACGTACAACTCGTAGCCCTGCCCATCACCGGACGACGCGGAGCCATAGAAGCTGGCGCCGAGGTACGCCGCGAGACCTGCCGTGAGTCCCGATACCGCGAACACACCAATCTGGATGCGCGCCAGCGACAAGCCGGCAAAACGGCTGGCCTCCACGTTGCCGCCGAAGGCGAAGATGTGCCGGCCCATCACGGTGCGCGTGAGGTAGAGGGCGCCGATGATCGTGAGGCAGATCATGGCGAGCATCGGCACCGGATACAACCCGCCCGACATGCCGAGCGACGCCTTGGCCACATGCGTGAGGGAGGTCGGCACCAGGATGCTTTCGGCGCGGGTGGTCACGAACGCCACGCCGCGCAGCATCCACATGGTACCGAGCGTGATGATGAATGGATGCACGCGGAGCACCACGACGAGTGCGCCATTGATCAGGCCGCACCCGAGGCCGATGCCGGCGCACACCGCGAGTGCCACCCACGCCGTGGCGCCGTCTCCCATGGGATCCATGGCGCGGAGCGTCATGGCCATGGTCACACCGGACAATGCGTAAATGGAGCCAACGGAAAGGTCGATGCCGCCCGAGATGATCACCATGGTCGCGCCGATGGCCATCATGGCGAAGAAGCTGGCGTCGGTCGCAGTCTGAATGAGCGTATTCGCGTTCCAGAAATTGTTCACCACCACGCCGGCATTGCGGTCGAGGTGCGATCCAGCGAGCAGAGAAAGCCCGACAGTGACCAGCACCACAACCAGTATCAGGCCAGTTTCCTGCGAGCCGAGGAACCGACGGACGAAAGGATGCATCGTCAAATTCCTCCGTAGAGACCGTAGCCACCATCCACCGGGATGACGGCGCCCGTCACGAACGAGGCGCCGTCGCCGCACAGCCATCGCACCACGCCGATGAGTTCCTCCGGCCGCCCGAACCGCCCCATCGGAGTCTGCGCGATGATGCCGCGCGACCGATCCGTGAGACTTCCGTCCTCATTGAGGAGCACGGTCTGGTTCTGCGGCGTCACGAAGAATCCGGGCATGATGGCGTTGACGCGCAACCCGTCGCCGTACTTGCGCGCCATCTCCACCGCCATCCACCGGGTAAAACTCTCGATGCCTGTCTTGGCCACCGAGTAGCCCATCACCCCGCTGAGCACGCGCGTCGCCGCCATGGACGAGATGTTCACGATGCAACCCGATCGCTGCGCGGCCATGGCCTCGGCAAAGGCGAGTGTTGGAATGACGGTCCCATGCAGATTCAGGCGGAGCACTTCGTCGAACGCGTCGAGCGGCACGTCGAAGATGCTGCGGTTGTCGTTGCGCGCTCGTGCCACGTTGCCGCCGGCCGCGTTGACCATGATGTCCACGCGGCCCCAGGCTCGGAGCAGCTCGTCACGCGCATCGCGCACGTCTGCCTCGTGCAGCACGTCCGCCACCAACGCCATCGCCTCCACGCCGAGCGCCCGAAGCGCTTCGGCTTTCGCCTCGGCGGCATCGCGGCGGCGCCCCAGGATGGCAATGCGGGCGCCTGCGTCAGCCAGTCCGGACGCCAGGCTGGCGCCGAGTACACCATAGCCACCGGTCACGACCGCGACGCGGCCGGCAAGATCGAGCGAGGAAGGCTGCAACAGGGTCTGGTTCCAGTAGCGTGACGGACGGCACGTTGTGTGTTCGCCCGGTATGGAAGTAATGCAGCGAACGGACGAGCGGTCTGCTGCGCGTCTTCCACGGTAGCAACAGGGCTGATCCGACGCGCGGTGGGCCCTGTTGCCCTCGATGGTTCAGCGTTCAGGGCGCAACCGTCTGGATGTCCACGCGGGATGCCTGCGACGGCGTGCGCCAGACACGATGCGTCTGCGCCTTGAAGTCGGCCGCCGTGGCCTCGAAGATATTGGGCACCCACGTCTGCGGATTGCGGTCGATGATGGGAAACCAGGTGCTCTGCACCTGCACCATGATCTTGTGCCCCTTCTGGAACCGGTAGCTCTGGGTGTGCAGGTCGATGGAGAACGGCGTTACCGCATTTGGCACGAGCGGCACCGGCTTCTCGAATGATTTCCAGAACCGGCCACGAAACACGTCGTTGGCGATCATGAACTCGTAGCCGCCCAGCTTGAAGTCGGGCGCGTACGCCTCGGGATAGACATCGATGAGCTTCACGATCCAGTCGGCGTCGCGCCCCGTGGTGCTGGCGAACAACTTCGCGGTGATCTCGCCGGCGACGACGACATCCTCCGTGAGCGGCTCCGTTTCCCAGCTCAACACGTCGGGCCGGTTCTGCACGAACCGCTGGTCCTCGAGCAGCCATGTGTACCATCCGGAGCCCTTGGGATAGTAGGTGGGCTCAATGGGCCTGGGCCGGTAGGGCACGGGCGTGGCGGGATCGCTCACGAAGCTGTCGTTCGTGCCACTGTCGCCCGCGCGCGGCGGAGCGAACGAGAGGCGTCCACCGGCATGGAAGTACAGGGAGCGCGTGGCGGCGCGCTTGGGCGGCCACGAGTCGAAGGTGCGCCAACGGTTGCTGCCGGACTCGAAGACGGTAGCCTCCGGCTGCGCGAGGCTACCCCTGTCCTTCAGATAGTGGGCGAAGAAGGGCGCCTGGATCTTCTGGCGATAATATTCTCCCGTGGGGGAGCCGAAGTCGATCTTGCCGAGCTTCTGGCCGGGCCCGTTGGACCAGCCTCCGTGACGCCACGGCCCCACGACGAGATAATTCTGGTTCGCCGCGTCGTGCTTCTCCAGCTCGCGGTAGATCGTGACGGGGCCGTAGAAATCCTCCTGGTCCCACCAGCCAGCCACATTGAGGGTGGGCACGGTGACGCGTGTGAGGTACGGCCGCATCGCCTGCCGCTGCCAGAAGCCGTCGTAGTTGGGATGCTCGGTGAAATCCGTCCAGCTGGGCAGCCGCTTCTCCTTGAGCACTTTCGACTGGATGTTCGAGAGCGGGCCGAGGCCGAGGTACCATTCGTAGGTGTCGTAGCGGCCAAAGTCGAAGTCGGAGTTCTCCTTCGTGGCCTCGGTGAGGTACGCGTACTCGAAGCCGTAGCTCAGCCGGAATGCGCCGTTGTGGTGGAAGTCATCGCCGATGAACATGTCGGCGGGAGAGGCTTGCGGGCTCACGGCGCGAAGCGCGGGATGCGCACCCAGCATGCCCATCGCCGCGGTCCATCCGTCGTAGCTGACGCCCAGCATGCCCACGCGCCCATTGTTCTTCGGCGCGTTCTTGAGCAGCCACTCGATGGAGTCCCAGGTGTCGGTGCCTTCATCGATGGCCTGCGACGGGGAATCCACCGGACGCGGCGGACGCTGCATGACGAACGTGCCCTCGCTCTTGTAGCGACCGCGAATGTCCTGGAACACGAAGATATAGCCCTCTTCCGCGAGATCCGAGTAGCCCGCGGAAAGCCGTTCCGCCGAACCGGCCACGCCGTACGGCGTGCGCTGGAAAAGGAAGGGCAGCGGCGCCTGGGCGTTCGCCGGCCAGAAGATCTCGACGTGGAGCTTGAGTCCGTCACGCATGGGGATGTCGGCGGACGAATGCTGGTATGTTCCAGGATCGTACTTCGGTTCCGGTTGCTGCGCCCGTGTGGCAACAGCGGTGGAGAGCGCGAGCAGGACGGGAAGAAGTCGCATGGTATCACTTGCGGGCGATTGTATGCACCGTGGCGTGGACGGGGAACATACGTTGGACATCCCGCATTGTGCCAGCGCATCGCATCCGCGCCACGACTGCACGGCGCGCTGGACGATGGCGGGGCCGGACCCCAGATTGGAACAGACAGAGCGCCCTCCTGCCTGGCGCCCAACCCCCTACGCGGCGGACGATGAAGGTCAGCTTCAAGGTCAACGGACAGCCAAGGACCGTGGACGTGCCGGGCGACATGCCGTTGCTCTGGACCCTGCGCGACACCCTTGGATTGAAGGGCACGAAATTCGGTTGCGGACTGTCGCAGTGCGGCGCATGCACCGTGCATTTCAGCGGCACCGCCATGCGGTCGTGCATGACGCCGATCTCGTCGTGCCAGGGCGCCGACATCACGACCATTGAAGGGTTGTCGCCCGACGGCACGCATGCCCTCCAGCGCGCGTGGGAAGAGCTCGACGTGCCGCAGTGTGGCTACTGCCAGGCGGGACAGCTGATGTCCGCCTCATCGCTCCTCGCGAAGAACGCGCATCCCACGGATGCCGAAATCGACGATGCGATGAACGAGAATCTGTGCCGGTGTGCAACGTACCCCCGCATCCGACAGGCAATTCACCTGGCGGCTGAACTCAAGGCGCAGTCGGTTCAGGCCGGCGCACCCAAGGCAATGAAGGGAGGCAAGCCATGACGCGCACACCATTGGCCTCCGCCGTTTCCCGGCGCGATTTTCTCCGCGTGTCGGCAATCGCGGGTGGCGGGCTGCTGATCGCCAGCTACCTGGAGCCGCTCGACGCGGCAACAGCCGTGGGCCGTTCTGCCGCGAGCGATGCAACGTTGAACGCGTACATCCGGATCACGCCTGACGGCATCGTGACGATCATCGCGAAGAATCCCGAGGTGGGCCAGGGCGTGAAGACCATGCTCCCGATGCTGATTGCCGAGGAGCTGGACGTCGACTGGACGCAGGTGCGCATCGAGCAGGGCGATCTGGACACGAAGAACTTTCAGGGTCAGGTGGCGGGGGGCAGCACGGCGACGCCGAACAACTGGCTGCCCATGCGGCGCGTGGGTGCCGCGGCGCGCGCGATGCTCGTGGCCACGGCGGCGCAGCAATGGGGCGTTCCGGCGGCGGAGTGCGAAACGGCCAAGGGTGTCGTGAGCCATCGTGCCAGCAAGCGGTCGGCCACCTACGGTGAGCTCGCAACCAGGGCGGCGACGGCGACACCGCCCGATCTTGCCACGGTGCCGCTGAAGGACCGGAAGGACTTCCGGATCATCGGCCAGCGCGTGCGCGGGGTGGACACGCACCGGATCGTGACGGGCGTGCCGATGTATGGCATCGACGTGACCGTGCCGGGCATGCTGTACGCCACGTTCGTGAAGTGTCCCGTGTTCGGGGGCAAGGTGGCGAGCGCCAACGTGGAAGCGGTGAAGGCGCTGCCGGGCGTGCGGCAGGCGTTCGTCGTCGAGGGAGGTACGAACCTGAATGGCCTGATGCCTGGCGTCGCAATCGTCGCGGACAGCTGGTGGCAGGCGAAAAGTGCGCGCCTCAAGCTGAAGGTCATCTGGGACGAAGGGGCTACCGCACAGCAGAGCAGCGCGAGCTTCGCCACGCAGGCGGCCGCATTGGCGGCGCAGCCGGCGCAGCGCTCCCTGCGCAAGGACGGTGACGTCGACACAGCACTTGCCGGCGCCGCAAGGACGATCAAGGGTGAATACTTCTACCCCTTCATCGCGCACGCCTCGCTGGAGCCACAGAACTGCACGGCCCACATGAAGCCGGACGGGCAGCTCGAGATCTGGGCGCCGTCGCAGGCACCGGCCGGCGGTCGCGCGCTGGTAGCGCAGACGCTCGGCATCAAGGACACGGACATCACCGTCCACATCACGCGGTCTGGCGGCGGCTTTGGACGGCGGTTGGCGAACGACTACATGGTGGAGGCGGCGTGGATCGCGAAGGTGGCGGGGGTGCCGGTGAAGCTGTTGTGGACGCGCGAGGACGACATGCAGCACGACTTCTATCGCCCGGCGGGATACCACTACTTCACCGGTGGGCTGGACGCGGCGGGCAAGGTGGTGGCGTGGCGCGATCACTTCGTGTCGTTCGGCAACGATGAGAAGAGCTTTTCGGCGGGCGCGAGCATTGGCGGGACGGAGTTTCCGCAGCACTTCATCCCCAACTTTGCGCTCGACGCGTCGGTCATGCCGCTCGGCGTACCCACGGGCTTTCTGCGCGCGCCGGGCAGCAATGGCATCGCGTTCGCGACGCAGTCGTTCATCGACGAGCTGGCGCATGCCGCGGGCAAGGATCCGCTGCAGTTCCGGCTCGACCTGCTGGCCAACGTGCAGACAGACTCAGCGGTTGCGGGTACGCAGCCCGCACCGTACGACGCGGTGCGTGCGCGCGGCGTGCTCGAGCTCGTGCGCGACAAGTCCGGCTGGGGCAAGACGCCGCTACCCCGCGGCACCGGCATGGGCGTCGCGTTCCACTTCAGTCACCGCGGCTACTTCGCCGAGGTGGTGAAGGCGAGCGTGAGCAAGGCAGGAAAGCTGAAGGTGGAAAAGGTGTGGGCCGCTGGCGACATCGGCAGCGAGGTGATCAACCCATTGAATGCCGAGAACCAGGTGCAGGGCTCGGTGCAGGACGGGTTGGCGCAGGCGCTCGGCCAGGAGATCACCATCGACAAGGGCCGCACGGTGCAGAGCAGTTTCGACGACTTTCCGCACATCCGCTTTGCGGATGCGGTGCCGGTGGAGGTGCACTTTTTAAAGAGTGCGGTTGCGCCCACGGGGCTGGGTGAGCCGGCGCTGCCACCTTTGCCACCGGCATTGTGCAACGCGATCTTTGCCGCTACGGGCAAGCGCGTGCGGTCGCTGCCACTCTCCAATCAGGATTTGCGCTGGAGCTGATTTCGAGTGTGACAATCTGGTCCTTCCTTCGCTTTGCTCGAAAGCAGGCGCTGCGTCCAGGATGACAGCAGGGCCGCTCGGCGCTCGACTCCAGCCTTGGCGGGGTGAGACAATCGGCAGTCACTTCCTCGTGTTCAATACCATCCTTAACCGGGACAGCCTCAACGCCGGCCGCAAGCTCGACGCATGGTAGGCACGTGAGCCGTCCGAACATTCGCGTCCGCGAGGCTGGCTGGCGCCTCGCACTCCTCGGGGGGCTGGTCGCCAGCGTGGCCTATGTCTGGTGGCACCCCTTTCTTGG
>JACMOE010000698.1 GCA_014378185.1 Gemmatimonadaceae bacterium
GTGCGGAACGGTGGCTACTGGAGCGACCAGGGGTACGAATGGTACGGCGGTACGTGAGGCTGTCGTCCTGTCGCGGCAACCGTGATCGGGATCATTGGACAACGGCACGGGGTGAGACTCGTGAATCCACCATCAGCGAACACGGCCGTGAGAGCCGTCTCGCCCGCTTCGCCGCAACTCCCTCGCCGTCATGACGTGAACATGGCCCGCCCCCTGCATTCGGGATCGTGGGTTCCCGAGAGCTGAGCACGGAGGAGTTGTGAGCAGTAGGCAGCACGACGTGGATTTGGCACAGACGGGCTCGCAGGACATTGCCGCCAGACGGGGCACAGTCATTGATCCCGACGCCATGGCGATCATCATATCCGGCTGCGAGAAAAGCCTGCGCGAAACCGGCATCATTGGCGCGCTGCGATTCCTCAACCAGCGCACGCGCTACCGCTATACGGGTCTGTATCAAGTCGAACCGCCCTTGCTGCGCAACGTGCAGCTCTTCGACCGCGAGAACCCCACGCTGAACGTGTCGGGTGAGGTAAAACCGCTGCATGAGACCTACTGCGGCATCGTGCGGGATACGAATAGCATGCTCCTGATCGCCGACGCCCTCGAGGACGCACATCTCGCGGCACACCCCGCACGCGAGGCAGTGCTGTCGTATTGTGGGGTGCCCATCCGCACGGACACCGGCATGCCCTCCGGAACACTGTGCCACTTCGACGTTCGGCCGCGATTGCTGTCCGCACTGGAATCGCAGATTTTCCAGGGCGCCGCGCCGTTGTTCGCGCGCTGCCTCGGCAATTTGAGCTCCTGAGGCAACCCGGGCAACGCGACACACCTGCGTTGGAATTGCCGCCGGCTCTCAGCGCGCCGCGCGCGACATCGCCTCGATGTTCGCACGCACCACGAATGCGAAGAGTTCACGAGCCGACTCAGTCGAAATCGTTCGCGCCGACGGAAGCACACGCCCGGGAATGCGCACGCCCCCGAGGTCCGCGCGCACCCGTTGCGTCACGTACGTTGGCGCCCCTTCGGGAATGTCGGACAGATCGTCCCGACCGTGAACGATGATGCGCAAATTGTCGATCCCTGGCAGGTGCGCGAAGAACGTGAGCAGCATGGCACCGAATTCCGGCGTCGCCACGACCGCATAAACGGGACGGCGTAGCAGCAGTGACCATTCGCCGCCACGGAGTTCTGGACGCACCTCGATGATCGTGACCGCCTTGCGATGCTCGCGACCCAGTGCGCGCACCAGCTCCGCGTTTGCCCCCGTCGTCAGGAGCAGGTCTGCACGCCTGATCGCCAGTGGAATGACTTCCGGATCACGCAGCGTGCCCGCCAACACCGAGTCGGATTCGAAGCCGAAATCATCGCACAGTTCCCGGCACAGCCCAGAGCCCTGGTCTTCCGTCTCCGCGATGACCACAGCGCGCAGCCGGAGAGTTTCCACACACCGTCGCAACCACTCGTGAAGCTCGGGGCCCGGAAGCTCCCGACCGAGCCCCTGCACGAGCACGTCGACCAACCACGACTCCGGCAGAGGAGGCAGGCCATCCTCGCTGGACGCGCGAGCCAGTACGTAGACGCCCCCGCGCGGCCGCAACTCCACCAGGCGCTCCACCTCCAGAACCTTGTAGGACGCGACCAACAGTCGGTGATCGACACCGAATTCGGACGCCAGCGCGCGCGCGCTGGGAAGCCGATCGCCCGCGGCGAGCGTCCCCGCCTGCAAGCCACGCAACACCCTCCCACGCAAGGTGTCGACGATCGCGTCTCGATCCTCGCTCATGTCACGCCCCATCGCGCGATCGTTGCCGTCGTCACAACGGTGCGCCTTACCTGAGCAGAATCATTGTCCAAAATTTAACCTTTGTGTGTATCTGATCATGAATTATGAACAGATTGGCGTGTTTTATGCAATTCGCTACCCGAACAAGACTCACGAGCAACCAACTCACGCGAGCTACAATAGCGACGCTGGGGGAAGGGTGCCAGCCTCGACAGCAAACTATGCCGCATCCGCTCGGCTCGCCCTTTGTTCGTGATCAACTGTCCCTGAGGACAGTCCCGGCGAACGAGCGGGGAGTCTGCGGTCAACGGCCGTTCGTGCTGTACTGGATGCAGGGCACGCAGCGACTGGAGGATAACTGGGCGCTGCGCTTGGCAACGGTCGAGGCGGATCGTGTCAACAAGCCGCTGCTCGTGTTGCACACCATCGACTCCGGCAGCCAGTACGCGTCGGCGCGATTCCATACCTTCATGCTCCAGGGCGCGCAGGAGTTGGCATCGCGAGCCGAGCGATTGGGAATCACCTATCGCCTGATGATCTGTCGCGGTGGGCAGCATTGCACCACGAGCATCGAGCGACTGGCGGCGGACACAGCGCTTATTGTCACCGACCTGTTTCCCACAGAAGGCGTCGCGCAGCGCACGGCGCGAGTGGCATCGCGCGTTGACTGTCGCGTGCTCGCTGTGGATTCCGTTGGCCTGGTGCCCGCCGCCTGCTTCGACCGTGAGGAGTACTCGGCGCGCACCATCCGTCCCAAGCTTCATCGCCTGCTCGCCACTGCCGCCGAGGCCGTCGAGGACCGCGCGCCGAAGCGGCCCTTTCCAGCGTCGCTCGCGGATGGTCTCGCCACGAGCACGGTTGATCCGCGCCGCTTCGAGATCGCGGCGCTGGTGCAACCATGCAACGTGGACCACGCCGTTCCGCCGGTGGCGACGCGTGGTGGCCTGACGGCGGCACGTCAGCGGCTCGATACGTTCGTCTCGAACGGACTGACGGACTACTGCCGCCGGCGCTCCGTGCCGTCGGATGCCGGTGGCACCAGTCGCTTGTCGGGGCACCTGCACTACGGCATGATCTCGCCGCTCGAGGTCTACAACGCGGCGCGCGCCGCCGCGGATGCCCGCGAAGGCGAAGCGTTCGTCGAGGAAATGCTCACATGGCGCGAGTTGTCGTTGAACTTCTGCCTGCGCAATCCGGGCTATGCGTCGCTCGCGTCGTCCCCCGCGTGGGCGCAGCGCTCGATGGCGGCACATGCCGGTGACACACGCCCCGTCACGCATGGACTCGACACGCTGGAGCGGGCACAGTCCGCGGATCCCATCTGGAATGCGGGACAGCGCGAGCTGGTCGAGACCGGCGCAATGCACCCCATCGTGCGCATGCTCTGGGGCAAGGCGCTCGTCGAATGGGCACCAACCTATGAAGCGGCATTCACCTGGATGATCCATTTGAACGACAGGTACAGCCTCGACGGTCGCGACCCGGCGAGCTATGCGGGCGTTCACTGGTGCTTCGGCAAGTTCGATCGCCCGTTCACCACGCGGGCCGTCTGGGGAACCATTCGTCCGATGTCATTGACGCGGGCGCGATTGAAGTACGACCTCGGCGACTATGTCGCGCGCTGGCAGCCGACGCCGGCCGCCCAGGTCGCCTGACCACCACACACTTCCCACGCAGCACGAGGATGGAATGAAAACACTCCGCTCCAGCACCACCGCCCATCGCGTTTTGCTCGCGCTGGTGACCGCATTACTCGCGGCACCCGCGTGCGCAAAGCCCGACAACGCAGCCGCCGACTCCAACAAGGTGCCACCCATGTCCGCAGATGCTCCCGCCGCAACCGCCATGACACCGAAGGCCATGGGAACACCCGATGCGGAAATGCAGGCGGTGCTCGACGAACTCGCCGCACTGCACGGCAAGCCGATCGAAAGCCTCACTGCTGTCGAGGCACGCAAGCAGCCCACGCCAGCGGACGCCGTGATGAAGCTGCTGGTGAAGCAGGGCAAGCCCACCACGCCGCCCCCGGGCGCCACGATGACCACGCGCAAGGTGCCGGGTGCCGCCGGACAGCTATCGGCGAACATCTACACGCCCGATGGCGCCGGCCCGTTCCCGGTCATCGTGTATTTCCACGGTGGCGGTTGGGTCATCGCGAACAAGGACATCTACGACGGCGGTGCACGCGCGCTGGCCATCGGCGCGAAGGCCGTGGTGGTGTCCGCGGACTACCGCCGGGGACCGGAAGCGAAGTTCCCCGCGGCGCATGACGACGCGATTGCCGTGTACGACTGGGCGTGCAAGAACGCCGCATCCATCAAGGGCGATCCCAAGCGGATGGCGCTCGTTGGCGAGAGCGCTGGCGGTGGGCTTGCCGTCGCCACCGCGATCGCGGCGCGCGACAAATCGATGCCCAAGCCGCTTGCGGTCGTCGTGGCGTACCCCATCGCGATGGGTGACACCGCGTCGGCCACATATGTCGAGAACGCGAACGCGAAGCCGCTCAGCCGCGCAATGATGAGCTGGTTCTTCGAGAACTATCTCCGCTCCGCGGCCGATCGTGCCGATCCGCGCATCAACCTCGTCGCGGCGGATCTCAAGGGCCTGCCGCCCGTCACGATCATCAATGCCCAGATCGATCCCTTGCGCGGTGATGGCGAGCTGCTCGCGGAACGGATTCGCGCCGCCGGCGGCAGCGTAGAGCAGAAGACGTATGCGGGCGTCACCCACGAATTCTTCGGCATGGGTGCCGTCCTCGCGAAGGCGAGGGATGCCGAAGCACAAGCTGTCGACGCGTTGAAGAAGGCGTTCGGCGCATGACCCAAACCCATCGATCCATGACACACACGCATGACCTCCCAGGCGAAGCGGCGCTGAGCACCGGCCTCGGCTCAGCCTGGGGCGGAAGCAATCGACGCGAGTTCCTGATGCTCGCCGCCAAGGGCGCCGCTGCACTCGGTGTCGCCGGCTCGATGTCCGGCTGCGTCATCGCCGCGGCGGGTACGAAGAAGCTCGACTTCAGGGATGATTTCGGCATTCTCAACTTTGCCTATGCGCTGGAATGCCTGGAATCACGCTTCTACACCAAGGTCTGCGAGGCGCCCCCGCGTGACCTCCGGCCGGGCGAGCTTCAGGTGCTGCAGGACATCCGCGATCACGAGATTGCGCATCGTCGCTTCCTCAAGCGGTCGCTGCAGATCCTCCGCGTGGAGGTGCCGATGTCTGTGTGGCCCGGCATCGACTTCACCAGCCGCAGCAGCGTGCTCAACACCGCCAAGGCATTCGAGGACCTGGGCGTCGCGGGCTACAACGGCGCGGGGACCCGCATCCGGCTCGCCGAATTCCTCACCATTGCCGGCAAGATCGTGTCGGTAGAAGCGCGGCATGCAGCGGCCATCCGCGACATGCTGAACCCCAACTCGCGCGACTTCGCCGGTGACGACGTCATCGACGAAATGGGAATGGACCGCGCACTCGAACCGGGCGAAGTGCTCGCTCAAGTGCAGAAGTATTTCGCCGAACCCTATCGCGCCGTCGGCCTCTAGGAGCCCAATGCATATCACAGATACGTTCGAGCCCAAGCGGCTCCTCGCGGCCGATCCGGACATCACCGCACGCCTCGCTGCGCGGCAGGCGGAAATCGCCGCCGGTGCATCCGTCAGCACGCGTACGCGCGCCGGCCTCATGATGGGCGGCGCCGTGCTGGCTACCGCAGCCCTCGCAAGCGACGCCTTCGCGCAAGGCCTGCCATCCATGGTCGTGGACATCCTCAACTTCGCGCTCACCCTCGAGCATCTCGAAGCGGAGTTCTACGTCACAGGGGTCGGCACCAGCGGCCTCATTCCCTCCGACATGCGCGCCCCGTTCGACCAGATTCGCAAGCACGAAGTGGCGCACGTCGCGTTCCTGCGCGGTGTACTCGGCTCGGCGGCGATCGCCAAGCCCACCTTCGACTTCACAGGTGGCAGCGGTTCCGGCAACGGCCCCTTCGCCGACGTGTTCCGCAACGGACAGACGTTCGCCGCCGTTGCGCAGGCGTTCGAGGACACCGGTGTGCGGGCATACAAGGGACAGGCCGCCAACCTCATGGGGCACAATGACGTGCTCCGTGCCGCTCTCCGCATCCATTCCGTGGAGGCGCGCCATGCGTCACAGGTGAGGCGCATGCGCGGCCAGAAGGGCTGGATCACGCTCAGTAATTCCGGCGGACTACCCGAGGCGGCGCAGGCCACCTACAAGGGTGAGAGCAACACGTTCCAGTTCATCCTGGGTCAGGCCGACAGCAACACGCAGGCGATGACCGAGGCCTTCGACGAGACGCTGACCAAGAGCCAGGTCCTCGCAATCGTTGCACCATTCATTGCGGGAGGCCGCTGATGCGCCGCACACTTTGCCTTGGATTCATGACGCTGGCTGCCGTGACGTTCACGCAGCACCTTGGCGCCCAGGCGCTCGGGCCGCAGCGCCAGTTTCTCGCCGTCGAGCCGTACTACGAGCACACATCGCTGGATCTCGGGAGCACAACGTCGAAGGATCAGCTCAACGGTTTTGGCGCGCGCCTCTGGATCAATCTCGATCCGTTCCACTTCATCACCAACAGTTCCATCGCCATCTTCGGCTCGCATGCGCCGTCCCAGAGTGGCCGAGCGGTGTCGATGACGACGGTGGGTGCGGAGTACGATCAGTTCTTCGTCCGCCGTCCCATTGGTGGGCTCATCGATCCGTTCCTGACTCTCGGTGGCGGAGCCACCCTGATTCGTGGCGAGCGGAGCGCCGTGTTCGGGCGCGTGGGGTCGCAGCATGCGTTCGGCTCACTCATCCCTGGTGGTGGCGTTCGCATCGCGATCCCCAACCGGTTCGAGTTGCGCGGCGACGTGAAGGATCTCATCCTGTTCAACACCCCACTGGGAACAGGGGGAGGCACGCGCACGAACAACCTGCTCCTGCAAGCGGGCCTGGGCCTCACGTTCTAGGAGAATCAACGCCAGATTGTCCGTACGACGCGAAGGGCCTGCTCAGCAGGCCCTTCGCCGTTGGGCCTTCAACGGCCCCTCATCCGCATCCGGGACATTCAATGGCAGACATACCCGCTGTCACACATCACGCCGGCGCCAGCCAGTTCGAGATCCACACCGGCGCAGGCACGGCTCTCCTGCGATACGGGGTGGATGGGGCGACACTGGACCTCCTGCACACCGAAGTCCCCAAGAGCCTCGAGGGCGGCGGATATGGCTCGGCACTCGCCCGCGCCGCGCTGGACTACGCGCGCCTGAACAGCCTCCAGGTCATTCCGACCTGTCCGTTCGTTCGCGCGTACATGCAGCGACATCACGAGTACGACGACCTGCGCGCGGCGCCTCGATGAGCGCACAGGCAGACATCGGCCGCCCCGAACCGCGGTGGCCGGCCATCGTGGCCGCGTTCGCCTCGGTCGCACTCCATTTCGCGCTGCCGCCGGAGCTGCGGATCGGCCCGCCGGGAGCGCTGGCGCTCATTGTTGTGACGCTGATCCTCGCGACTCAGGTCACGCGGTGGCGCGGCATGCATGGTGCCAATCAGGTCCTTGGCTACGGCATCCTGCTGGTGCTCACCGGCGGCTTGGTGTTTGGTGTGGGGGCGCTGCTGAACGCCCTGCTGCACGGCACCGAAAAGGCGCCCGCACTTCTCAAGTCCGGCACCGTGCTCTGGGCCACCAACGTCATCGTGTTCGCGTTGTGGTACTGGCGCCTTGACGCAGGAGGGCCGAACCAGCGCGAGCGCCTCGATGCCCACACGAAGGGAGCCTTCCTCTTTCCGCAGATGACATTCGCCGCGCCCAACGGCGGCGACGTCACGATCGCCGAGCAGGAAGGTTGGCGCCCGCACTTCGTGGACTACCTGTTCGTTGCGTTCAACACCAGCACCGCGTTCTCGCCCACCGATGCTCCGGTGCTCTCGAAATGGGCGAAGGTCGCCATGATGCTCCAGGCGATCATCTCCTTCACCACCGTCGTGCTGGTCGCCGCCCGCGCCGTGAACATCCTGTAGCCGCGCTCAGTCCTGCGCGCGCCGCGCCGGTGCAGGGGGGACCAGCCTCGCGCGCATGGTCCAGCGCTCGATCTCGTAGGTCGACATGGTACGCCAATCCGGCGGGTAGGGAGCCAGGCGCCGCTTCTCCCCTTCCTCGGATTCGAACACCAGCCAGCCACCGCGGCGCCGGTCGTGCTCCAGCATCCGCGCCATTGCACCAGTCAGCGTCGGACTCGCAATTTCGCGCACGGTCCACGCCAGTCCAACGGAGTCGACGAATTCTCGGGATTGCACCATAGCGGTCGCGGTGCTGAAGGGCGATTGCGCATGCGGAACGCTGCGCACCACAACATACGGTGCGCAGCGACGAGCTCGCCAGTCCTGCTTGCGGCTCTACTGATACTGGATGTACAGCGGGCGCGGATTCAGGCGCAACACCTCGGACGGCGTGAGCATCTGATCGCCCTTCTTGACGTCGTTGTGGAAAAACAGCTTGAAGCCCGTGAACTGGACCGGCTCCGCCTTCACATAGTCGTGGTACGAATCGAACTTGAGCCAGGGCGGGCCCCACCCGTCCATGTCCATCACCACCTGGACGTGCGGCGTGAAGCGAATGTCCTTTGAGTTCGTCACCATCTTCCGCGTGAAGCGGTGCACGACGAGAATCTTTGGCGGAAGGTTCTTCGACGTAGCGATGTCGTCCAGGAATTTCACGGCCCAATTGATGTCCCGCGCGTCCAGGGTGCCGATCTTGGTGCCGGGTACTGCTCCCGAGGTCGCCATCGCGAACTCGGGATCGATGCCGAGATGCACATCGGGGTTCTCCAGGAACGTCTTCAGCCGCGGAAGCTCGGCCTGCAAGCTACTCTTGCCGATTTGCACGTCCATGAAAAGCAGGGCGTGCTTCGCCTTCGCCCAGGCATAGATCGTGTTCGTCATCGTATCGAACATCTGCGTGCGGTACAACCCGTTCTTGCCCGGCGTTCCGGATGCCACGGTGACGATGACGTGCAACGCCGGAATGACGGGGTGGGACGGATCGGCCTTCGCCCACCGTGCCACTTCCCGGTCCAGCTTCGCGAGCATTTCATCCTTGGGATATTCTCCGAGCACGCCCATCTTCTTCACCAGCGGATTTCCATAGAACGCCACAACGCGATTCGCCGGGAAAATGGCGCCCGGAAGTGGTGCCGGCATCTTGACCGGCCACTTCTTGTCCAGGAGGTTGTCGGCCTTGGTCATGCTTGCCAGGGCGATGCTGTCGCGATGCGTCCGCTTGGCAGACTCGCCTGCCGGCAGGGCGACATCCTGCACCGCGGCACCCGACGTACCCGAGGAAGCACCTGCCGGTGCAGTCGCCGCGCGGACGAAGGTGGCCTTTCGCGCGGTGTCGGTGATCACCTCACCACCGGCGGTGGACCGAGGCGTTACGGACACGGAATCAGCCGGAATGTTCTTGTCGGCGCATCCGGAAAACGCGGCCGCAAGGGTGACGAGCGCTGCGGCGGCGAGTCGCTGACTGGAAAATGAACGAAACATGTGCACGGCGATGGGTAGACAGAGGGAAGGTGCGTGACAGGCAAGGGCTCCTGCGGGATGCTAGCAAGCATTTGTGCAAGCGCCAAGCCCTTATCTTTCCAACAGGCAGCCCGCCCTCGTCCCACGTTGACTCTCCGCCCTCCAGACCAGTAGCGTTCGGCATGTCAGACTGTGGCGGTTCCCAGGGCAAACCTGGTTGCGCACTCACCCTGCTTCTCCTCGACGCCGCGCGCGCCGTGGAGGCACGAGCGGAGATTGCCCTGTCCGAGGTAGGCCTCTCGCTGGCCAAGCTCGGCGCCCTGCGGCACCTGGTCATTGCCGCAAAGCCGCTGTCGCTCTCACACCTGGCCGAACGGCACTGCTGCGGCAAGTCGAACGTGACGCAGCTCGTGGATCGGCTCGCCGCGGATGGATTTGTGGCGCGCGTGGCCGATCCGGAGGATCGCCGGTCCATCCGCGCAGAAGTCACCCCCGATGGTCGCGCGGCGTACGACCGCGCCAGCATGCTCCTCGCCGATCTCGAGCGGGACCTCGATTCCCGGCTCGGCGCCGTCCCGCGCGCGGAGTTCGCGCGCCAGCTTGCCGCGCTGCGCGAAGGCTAGCCGCTACCCGGGCAGCAGCGTGCCTCGCAGGATGAGTGTCGCCACGCTGAAGTAGATGATCAGGCCGGTCACGTCGACCAGCGTGGCCACGAACGGCGCCGACGCGCTCGCCGGGTCGAACCCCAGTCGTTTCAGCAGGAACGGGAACATCGACCCTGCCAGCGAGCCGAACATCACCACGCCAACCAGGGCGCCGCCGATCGTCATGGCGATCTTTGCGTAATGCGGGCCGTAGTCGTACAGGCCCACGCGCTGCCACACCAGGATGCGCACGATGCCGATGATCCCCAGGATCACGCCAAGCACCAGCCCCGTCGGCAGCTCGCGCGCCGCAATCTTCCAGAAGTCGCGCAGCTTCACTTCCCCCAGCGCAATCGCCCGGATGATGAGCGAGGTCGCCTGCGAGCCCGAATTTCCCCCGGAGCTCATGATGAGTGGAATGAACATGCTGAGGACGACCGCCTTCTCGATCTGGTGCTCGTAGTGCTGCATCGCCGTGGCCGTGAGCATCTCCGAGAGGAACAGCGCGCAGAGCCAGCCGGCGCGCTTCTTCAACATCGCCACGAAGCCGATATCCAGGTACGGCGCGTCCAGCGCCTCCATGCCGCCGAACTTCTGGGCATCCTCGGTTTGCTCACGTACGATCGCGTCGATCACGTCGTCAACCGTCACGATGCCGAGCACGTGCATCGCGTCGTCCACCACCGGGACAGCGAGCAGGTTGTACTTGGAAATGATCCGCGCCACCTCCTCCCGATCCGTCGAGACACGCACGGTGATGGGCGCGCGCACGTCGCCCACACTGGACAACGACGCGGCGGGATCGGCGAGCATCAGCTCGCGTAGCGACACGGTGTGCACAAGGGAATTGCTTGCCGCATCGATGACGTAGATGGCGTAGATCGTCTCCTTGGCCCGCCCTACCTCGCGGATGTACGAGAGCGCCTGATCGACGCGCCACGCGGAGGGGACCGCGACGAATTCCGTCGTCATGATCCCGCCCGCCGTGTGCGGATCGAACCTCAGCAGCCCCGTGAGCGTCTGGCGCGTCGGGACCGGCAGCAGCCCGAGCAGCCGGTCGCGATGCGGCGAGTCCAGTTCGCGAAAGAGGTCGGCCTGCTGGTCCGCCGACATTGCCTCGATGAGTGGGAGGGCATCGGCATCCTCCATCCGTGCAATGATGTCATGCCGGTGGTTCGAGAGTTCCGGGTCGTCGAACACCTGCACGGACATCGCGAACGGCATGGCTGCCATGACACGCGCCGCCGCATCGGCGGGCAAGTCGCGCAACGCCTCGGCGATATCCGGCGGCCGCATGCCCTCGAGCGCCGCTTCGAGGTCGCTCGGGTCGGAATGGAGGAGGTACAGCAGCTCGCGGGCGGTGGCAGGTGCGATGGTGGGCATGGGCGGTATGGGGAGGACGCGACGCCAGGTTGGTCGCGCTGGACGGAACGGCGAGGACTGCCGCGGATCAGGGCGTCGGGATGATAACGTTGATCGGCTTCGGCAGCTTCAAGGGGGACTGGGACTTGGCAGCCGGCGACCGGCGCTTCGGTGGCACGGCTCTCTTCTTCGCGGCAGCTTTGCCGGACACCGGCTTCGCCCTCGCCTTCCTGGCCGGTACCTTTCGCGATGACGGCTTCGCGGCACTCACACGCTTGGTGGCGGCCGCCGGCGCGCTGGCAGCTGTAGGAGCAGTCACCGGGGGGGCGGTCGCGGGACGGCTCGGCACAGGCGCGGCCGGCTGGGGCGAAGCAGTGGGCGCCGACGCTGATGGGGCAGCAGCGGGCGTTGCCACTGATCCGGCGGATATTTCAGTGGTGGTGGATGGCTGCTGCGTCCCGTTGGTCTTGCCGAACAGGCCGGCGATGAATGGTTTGCCGATGCATTCATAAAATCCCCGCCCATCGCAGATGGACTTGGCCGACCCTTCCACGAAGCGTTGCACCTTGTCGGGGTAGGTGTGGCACCGCGGCGTGTTGGTGCCTTTCACGCAGCCGTTGTAGCGCAGCAACGCCGTCTGCCAGTCGCGATCCGTGGTCTGGCCCGACTTGGTCCTGGGGCGAAAGTACTGGCTCAGGATGAACACGCCGTACTTCACGTTCGTCGAGTCGGTGGCGATGTCCTTGCCGAACAACGCCGACATCTCCTTCGTGAGCCACACCTTGGGATAGACCTGCATCAATCCCACCGCGCCCACGTTCGACGTCGCCTTCGAGATGAACCGGGCGTTTTCGGTAAGCATCACGCCGAAGATGATGGCGGGCGAGATGCCGCGCACGTACGCCTCTCGCACCGCGAACTGCGCGATGGAATCCGCCCGCGCGGAATCCACCTGCTTCAAGCGCATCACATCCTCGAAGAAGTTTCGCTTTTCCGCCTGGAACTTCGCCGTCGCCATGAGCTGGTCCACGTGGGTGCTGTCATTCGGCGCAATGCCGGGGGCATGCTTGCGAAGCGCGTCGCCGAGTGTGCCGCTCGTCGAATAGATCGGCCGCGTATTCGCCACGGTGTACACGATGACTGCGACCAGCAGGATGCCGAGCGCGACCGCACGGAGAACGTACACCAGGCCGGACGGGCGTTGCTTGCCCCCGCGCCGCCCCTTGTCTCGCTCACCCTCGCGACGGTCGCCCTGCCCCCGGCGCTCCGCCACGCTGTCCTCCTCCGCCATGCGTCGATTAACGGAAAATGGCGAAGTGGCCGAGGAGCCACCACAGGACGAGAAATATGAGCACGATGTTGAAGTACCCCACTCCCATCGTTTTCGCGCCATGTCCCGCGGCGAGGCCGCGCAGCAGCTTGCTCATTGTCCCGCGCTCCGGGTGAGGTGTCAGCACGCCAAAGTGCAGAAGCCGTACCGACTTCCGGAAGTCCGCGCCGTCATCGACGCCCAGGTGGGTCGGCCTCACGGGCAGCGGAGCCCATCCACCGCGCGGATCTATGGGCGCTGGGGCGTGGAATCGTCCTTTGCGGCCGCTGCGCCGGCCGTCGACGAGGGCATCGGCACTTCCGGAGTGGCGCCCACGCGTGGCAGCCGGAAGCGTGCGGGGTCTACCTGTCGCCCGTTCACGGCAACTTCGTAGTGCAGGTGAGGTCCGGTGGTGAGGCCGCTGGAACCCACCGTGGCGATGGTCGCACCGCGCGTCACGTTCTCACCCACGTGCACGACTACGGACCGCAAGTGCGCGTAGCGGGTGCTGATGCCATCGGCGTGGGCAATTTCCACGGTCAGTCCCAGAGCGAAGTTGCGGCCAACGTAGGTCACCCTGCCTGCCGCGGGCGCCGAAACGTGCGTGCCGCGCGCCGCGGCGATGTCAATTCCCAGGTGGGGCCGGACGACGTGCAGGAGAGGGTGGCGGCGGGCGTGACTGAAGCCGCTCACGATGGCTCCGATCACCGGAAGATCTAAAACGCGCGCCGTGGCCACGTGTGCTCCAGGGACAGTCCGGGCAAGGATCCGGGCCACCAGCGGACGTCGCATGATCGTGGCGTTCGATCCGCCCGTCATTGGCGTCGTGGTGGGATCGGTTGCAGCGGTTTCTGTTGCGCCTCCCTCAGCAAGTACGGCACGGGCCAGCGTCAGGGAGTCTTCGAGGGTGCTCAAGCGAGCGCGAAGGGAAGCAACCTCGACGGCCGATGCCATGCCGTCGGGACCGTCCAGGGCGACGATCACGGCCGTCACCGCGCTGGCGGCAAGCAGCAGGAGCGCCACGAGCCCGCCGAGAACGGCACGAGCCTGCCATCGCGCCAGGGTGAATGTGCGCGTGCGCGCGCCAGGCGTGGGGGGGACCAGCAGCACGTGCCACGGTCGGTACTGCACAGGTCCTTCGCGCCGCATCGGCAACTGCCGGGATCGCGGATCGGCGTGCTGGGCGGGTATCGGACGCGGCGGAGTGGCGCCGCGAATGGGAATGATGGCGGAAGCGGCTGGCAGTCCGGCTGCCGGCATGACGACGCCCGTGTATCGCGGCGTAGAGCGGTGCATCGGCACGGTCAGCGGGTCACGCCCTGCGCGGCGCCCTCACGCAGCAGGTGCACGCCGGAGCCACTACCCGTGTGCGGCTGCATCTCGATGCGGCCATTCACCACACCCCCCTCCTGCACGAGGACCACCTGGGTGATGATGCTGCCATTCACGATGGCGGTTGGCTGCAACTCCACCCGTTCGGATGCGTACACGCATCCGGCCAGTGCACCACCGACAATGACTTCCCGGGCGTAGATGTCGCCCGTCATCCGCGCACCCACGCCGATCACCACCGTGTCGGCTCGACGAATGGTTCCGGTCAGTTCACCATCGATTCGCAGGGATCCCCCGGTGTCGAGGTCTCCGGTTACCGACAGTTGGCTATCCAGGAGGGAGTAACCGGTGCCTGCCGTGGCGGCCTTGGCATCGGTGCGACGTGAGAGGAGGCTCATCTGTTGCTCCTGCGGAGGGCGGGGTGGCAGGCCCGACAGCGGTCTGCCGGCAAGAACGATGAACTCCGGTTCGCCAACGCGCCAGCCCGTGCTTCTCGGGCGGGTGTGACGCGGCGCACAGCCCAGAAGTGCGCACGAGAAATGGCGGCTGACCTCGGTATATGGCACGCGCCCTGCCTTATCGGTGTATGAACGCATCTCGGCAAAACGCCGATCATTCCTGGAGGTATCAATGCGCCCGTCCACCAAGTCGCTCTTCTTCGCTCCCGCACTCGTGCTGGCTGCAGCCTGCAGCAAGGACAAGCCGGCCGATGCCACCTTGAGCAACGACCTCACGCTCGCGGCACAGGCCCGCCAAACCGCGACGCTCGATTCCATCTCGGCCGCGGAGCGCACCCGCGCGGCGGCAGCGGCCGCTCCTGCACCGACGGCGCTACGCTCCGGGTCCACAGCTCCGGCACGCACGACGACTCATACCTCCAGCGTACGGCGCCGCTCCAGTTCCGAGAGCAACAGCGGGTCGGGCAGTGGCAGGACGGTTTACTCCGAGCCGCGCACGGTCACCGAAAAGCATACCAATCGTGATGCCGCCA
>JACMOE010000699.1 GCA_014378185.1 Gemmatimonadaceae bacterium
AATCGCTGTCGGCTGGGACGGCCAGCAGACGCTTGATACTGGACGGCCAGTTTGAGGGCGACTTCCACCGAGACGGATCCGGAATCGGCGAAGAACACGTGCGCGAGCGGCTCGGGTGCAAGGCGCACCAGTTGTTCGGCCAGTCGCACCGCGGGCTCGTGGGTGAGTCCGCCGAACATCACGTGGCTGAATTGATCGATCTGTTTCCGGAGTGCCTCGTCGAGGACGGGATTCCGGTAGCCATGAATGGCGCTCCACCAGGAGCTCATGCCGTCGACTGCCTCGAAACGTGTGCCGTCCTCCGCCCTGAGGTGCAATCGCACCCCGGATGCGCCGGTTACCTCGTACGGCGCCGGACCGTTGAGCGCTGCGTATGGGTGCCAGACCAAACCGCGATCACGCTCCACGAGGGACCGCGCAGCCGCACGGGTCTTAGGCATTGGGCGCGATGTGCGTGCCAGCTCCCCGCTGGCGGAGAGTGACCCCGAAATGCTGGTCCGCGCTGGGTGTGGCACCCAGTACCTGGAAGCCAGCGTCGGCGATCATTGCAAGATCTGCCTGGGCCTCCTGGCCTTCGCTGGTCAGGTAGTCGCCGAGAAAGAGGGAATTGGCGACCTGTAGTGCGAGCGGTTGAAGCGAGCGCAGGTGCATCTCGCGACCGCCGGCCATTCGTAATTCGGTGCTGGGGCAGGCAAAGCGGACAAACGCGAGGATGCGCAGGCAGGTGCCGGGAGTGAGCAGCCACGTGCCTTCAAGCGGCGTGCCATCGAACGGCATCAGGAAGTTCACCGGGATCGATTCGCTGCCAAGGTCGCGCAGCGCGAACACCGCATCGATCAGCTCGTCGTCGGACTCGCCCATGCCGACGATCAACCCGGAGCACGGCGAAAGTCCCGCATCTTTGGCATGCCCCACCGTCCGTACCCGATCTTCGTATTCGTGGGTGGTGCAGATATCGGCGTAGCGAGATTCGCTGGTGTTGAGGTTGTGATTGTACGCGTCGACCCCGGCGGCCTGCAGCTTTTCGGCCTGCCCTTCCTTAAGGATGCCGAGACAGGCGCAGACTTCCACCTGCGGATGCTCCTCTTTCAGACGGTCGACCATGTCGGCAACCCGAGCGACGTCATGATTGCTCGGTCCTTTGCCACTGGCGACGAGACAGACTCTGGATGCGCCCGCCCGTATCCCAACGATCGCCTGCTCGACAGCTTCCTCGGGCTTCAGCCAGCTGTACTTGAGGCCCTGCGCGGCTGAACCTAGTCGCTGGGAGCAATAGTGGCAATCCTCCGGGCACAGCCCGGATTTCAGGTTCACGAGATAGTTCACCTTGACCATGTTGCCGAAGTGGGCACGGCGGAGCCGGGAACCGGCGGCTATCAACTCCATCAACTCGTCGTCGTTGCTGCGAAGGATGGTGAGAGCGTCAGTGCGGGTGAGCGTACCGTCATTCAGCTGCTGGGCGGCAATTATTCCAAATTTATTGAACACCGTTCAAGTATAGACTTAGACGCCCGGCATTGATTGCCCGGATCGTGCCCGTGAAGGTGCATTAGGACCTACTCAGCCCGACGGAGGATTCACATGGCACTGTCGCGGGAACATATCGTCGACGCCGCGATGACGATCCTGCGTAGCTACGGTCTCGCCTCGCTGTCCATGCGCAACCTTGCCAAGAACCTCGGGGTGCAACCCGGCGCTCTGTACTGGCACGTCAAGAGTAAGCAAGACCTGCTCGTACTGCTCGCCGACCGCATCCTCGCGACGACGCCGGC
>JACMOE010000700.1 GCA_014378185.1 Gemmatimonadaceae bacterium
CGAGTTGCGCGCCGCGGGCATCCCCCCCGGGCCGATCTATGCTAAGATTCTGCACGCGCTGCTGGAGCGCGTATTGGAGGTTCCGGCACGGAACACACCTGAGGCGCTTCTGAACGAGTTGCCGCGGGTCGTCGCGGCGGTCGGGGATGACGCGGCCACTTCGCTCGAGCACTAGTGTCTCGAGTCAGAAGTGTTGCGACAGTATCGCCGTCACTGGGGATGCGTGAGCATGAGCATGCGCCTCCAGCGATCAGCCAATAAGGGCACGAGCGCCTGCTCGAGCCTGAAGCGCGCGCCCTGGTTCGTTCAACGCTGAAGGTTTCACGCTCACGCCCATGCTCAGAAGAACAATCATCAGTCAACGAACTTTTAATTCACGACACTAGACTCGCATGCTATTCCGTGGAAAACAGCCTGAAGCATCCATCTGGCGCCGGTTCCGGGCCAGCAGCGATGGCTTCACTTTCGTGCAAGAAGACGGCGTCTACACGGCGCACATCGTTGCCAACGCGGAACGAGTGGTGGACCTCTTCTGGACGCTCACGGACCTGCTGGGGCCGGCCGTGGACGTGCACATTGACGATCTCCGCAGTGGCCGCAGCTGGCGGGGCGAGTCCTTGCCGCTGCCCGACGTGCGCGACACGATGGCGCGGCTCAGGCTGTTGCTCGCACGGTACGGCGGCATCCAGATCAGCGTTTTCACGTCAGAGGATCAGATCTCGCTCAATGAGCACCTCGAGCTGTTCATCTATTCGAAATCGGACAAGTGGCTGTACCTGCTCGAGGGCCGCGGGTTGGAGGAGATGTCCCACGTGCAGACGAAGAGCTGGAAGATCAAGCGCCAGTCGTTTCCTGCCGCGCCGGACCTGGTGAATGCGCTGGCGAGCGCCGCGGAGAAGCTGGGGCTCACGCGCGGGTGACGGGAACCGTCGTGCGGGACAATCGGATATGTCGCACGTGACCTCCGGCAATCTGCTGTACGGGTTGGCTGCCGCCTCCGCGAATCTCGTGGGGGCGGCGTTCGTCGTGGGCCGTCGCCAGTGGAGTTCGCGCGCACTGGACATGATGCTGGCGTTCGCCGCCGGATTCATGATCGCCGTCGCCATGATCGACCTGCTGCCCGAGGCGCTGGCGCGAGGTGGTCATGTGGCTGCCATGGTTGCCCTGGGCGCCTATCTGGCCGTGCACATCACGCAACACGTGATCGGCACTCATTTCCACTTCGGCGAGGAGACGCATCACGTGAGCGAGGCGGTGAGTGTCGCCGCGCTGGTGGGACTGCTGATGCACACGTTCGTGGACGGCGTGGCGGTGGCCAGCGGATTCGGCATCGGTGGCGCGGTGGGGGCGCTGGTGTTCACCGCGGTGATCCTGCACAAGGTCCCCGAGGGGCTCGCCATCTCGTCGCTGTTCCTGGCTGCGGGTCAGGGCAGGGCGCGCGCGTTCCTGGCGGCGTGCGCGTTGGGTACTGCCACGGTGCTCGGCGTATTGCTCACTGATTCGGTGGGTGCACTGCGGGATCACGGATTGGCGCTGTCCGCCGGGGTAACGCTGTACGTCGGCATGTCGAACCTCGTGCCGGAATTTCGTGCGCGCGGCGGGTGGCAGTTGCCGGTTGCGTTCGTCGCCGGTACGGGGGTGTATTTCGTGGCGCGTTCACTGGCGGGGGCGTGATGACAACAATGTCTGCACAGCGTCATGAAGTGCGTTTGGCGAATTCAACGCGAATCTTCGCGAATCCTGCGAATCCGCGCGAATCGCCACTACTCGCCGAGCAGCTTTCAACTATCACGACAGTTCGTTCTGCGGAAGTTCGGCGCGAGGGTCCCGTATTCGTTCGAGGAGTGATTCGCGTGGATTCGCGTAGATTCGCCAGATTCGCGTTCAATACGGCCAACGTTTTCGAAAACGCTTTCGCCACCGCCTTCAAATCTCCTGCGAGTCACGCGATCACCGAGGATCTCTGGTATGGCTGATCGCCGCCCCAGCCGATCGAAGCCGGGCGGGCCATCGTTGTTCGCCGCCGCCGCGCCGCCACAACCACTGGCCGCGCGCATGCGGCCGCGCACGCTCGACGAATATGCCGGCCAGCGACACCTGCTCTCGCCGGGCAAGCCGCTGCGCGAGAGCATCGAGAAGGGCACCGTTACGTCAATGGTGTTCTGGGGTCCGCCGGGGACCGGCAAGACGACGCTGGCTCGATTGATTGCCGGCTACACGGATCGTGAATTCGTGTCGTTCAGCGCCGTGACGGAAGGGGTGCCCCGCGTTCGCGAAATCGTGCGGGAGGCGGAGGACCGCCTGGAGACCGGTCGCGGTACAATCCTCTTCGCGGACGAGATCCACCGTTTCAACAAGGCGCAGCAGGACGCGTTCCTCCCACATGTCGAAGCGGGGACCATCACGCTGATTGGCGCCACCACGGAAAATCCAAGCTTCGAGATCAACGGCGCCTTGCTTTCGCGCGTGCGGGTGTTCGTTCTTGCGCCACTGTCCAGCGAGGAGATCACTGGCGTGATCCGGGGCGCCCTCTCCGATGTGGAGCGAGGCCTTGGCGCGGCGGGCCTCACCGTTGATGACGACGCGGTGACGCTACTCGCGCGCGAAGCGGATGGGGACGCGCGTCGTGCACTCACGATACTCGACGCGGCGGCGCAGCACGTGGGAACGGGAGGGCACGTGGACGTCCAGGCTGTTCGCGATGCGGCGCAGCTCAGGTTTTCCCGATACGACAAGGGCGGCGAGGAGACGTACAACATCCTCAGCGCGTTCCACAAGTCGCTTCGCGGCAGCGATCCGCAGGCGGCACTCTACTGGATGGCCCGGATGATCGAGGGCGGCCAGGATCCCATGGTCATCTTTCGCCGTGCGATCGCGATGGCCGCCGAGGATATCGGGCTGGCCGACCCGGAGGCGCTGAAGCTGGCCGTTGCGGCACGTGACGCGTATCACATGCTGGGGGCGCCGGAGGGATACTTGCCCATGTCGCAGATGGTGATCTACCTGGCCACGGCGCCCAAGTCCAACTCCAGCAAGGTCGCGCTCGCAGCGGCGATGGACGCCGCACGGGCGCATCCGGCTGAGGGAGTGCCCATGCACATTCGGAACGCGCCCACCAGGCTCATGAAGGAACTGGGGTACGGCGAGGGGTATCAATTCGCGCATGCCGTTCCCGAGGCATACATCCCGCAGGAGTACCTGCCGGATGCTTTGGCGGGTTCGGAATTCTACAAGCCGGGTGCATTCGGTTTCGAGAAGGAGATTTCGAAGCGGTTGGCGTGGTGGGAAGAGCTGCGGCGGCGCGCGCAGGACGCGACAGGCGCCGGCCAGACTGGGCAAACACGAACGGAGGAGTGAGTCATGCGTCGTCTCATGTTGGGTGCGGCAACCGCCGCCATCGCAGTCGTTGCCGGGTGCAGTGCGCTCGGCAAGCAGGCCTTTCAACAGCCCATCGTGCACCTGCAGGATGTGCGGGTGAACGGTGTCGGGCTCACGGGGGGCAACCTGGACGTGAAGCTCAGCGTCTTCAACCCGAATGGCTATCGCATGGATGCCACGCGGATGACGTATGCCGTCTCGATCGGCGACAATGTGAACCTCGCGGCGGGCGCCGTGGACAGCCGGTTCACCGTCAACTCGAATGACTCGAGCATGGTCACGGTACCGGTGAGCTTCACGTATTCCGGTGTCGGCGCGGCTGGCCGGCAACTGCTGAACACCGGCGGCGTGAACTATCATGTCACTGGTGACGTCACCGTCGGTACGGTGGTCGGTAACTTCACCGTGCCGTATTCGGCCACCGGGCGGTTCAACGCCCTCACAGGCACCTCGCGCCAATAAGAGGACGATCGCATCTCACGAATCCTGATCAACGTCACGGCGCCGGTCGAGCGGGCGCTTCTCGTGGGCGCCCCGCTCAAGCGGCCCGGCGCGCGGAAGTCGCTGGACGAGCACCTGGCCGAACTCGAGCGACTCGCTGATACCGCGGGCGCGGAAGTCGTCGGCATCCTCACGCAGCAGCTCGACCGTCCGCATCCGGGCACCTACC
>JACMOE010000701.1 GCA_014378185.1 Gemmatimonadaceae bacterium
CCGCGCCCGTCACCCGCGCCTTTCGCGACGCGTTCGAACAGGAATTCACCCGTCGGCAGGCGGGTCCCGCCGTCGTCGCGCTGCGCGACGAACTGGCTCGGTCAGGCCTCAGGGAACGTGACCCCGACGCATACCGGCAGCGGCTGTTCGAGGTGAGCGTCGCGGGATACTTTGCCGATCCACATCGTGCCCGCGACCTCACGCCGTTTCGCGTGACGGGTCGCGTGCAGCAGTCCATCTGGAGCTCCCTGGGCGACTACGACCTCGTGCCCGCCCTCCGTGACCTCCGCCTGCCGGCATTCGTCGTCCATGGCCGACAGGACCCGATTCCCCTGGCATCGTCTGAAGCAGTGGCCCAGGCGCTCGGCGCCAAACTCCTGGTGCTGGAAGATTGCGGGCACGTACCGTACGTTGAACAAGCCGCAGAGCTGTTCCCGCCGCTGCTCGCATTCCTGAAGCATCCCGATGGTTCCCCTCCAGTCGACAACTAGGCGCCGTGGCCGACGAGTCCATACAACCACACATCACCACGCTCGACTACGACGGCAGGCGGTTCAACGTCAGCTGTCGCATCGTGTTCGACGGTATCGAGTACGTGGGCCGACTGTGGTTCGCGGACGAGACGTGGGACGACGTGGGCTTGCCGGATCGCGGCGCCCTGCCTGGCCGCACGCGCGAGGAAGCACTCGCGCTGGCACGGCGGCTCACGCCACAGGACATCCTCCTCCGCTACCGCCGCGCCCTTGCCGAGAAGCGACGGTTCGTGGGGCTGCGACGTGCCACGGACGAGATCCTGAGCAAGATCCGCTACCTGAACCAGGTAGCCATCAGCATGCGCGCCGGCTTGCTCGATTCCGACGGCGCAGCCGCAGAGATCGACCTCACCGAGCGGCAACTGCACGACATCATCGAGAAGCTGCGCGCGTTCGCGGGTATCGAAGCCTGACCTGACAGGCGCTTCGGCACTGCCCGCTGAATGGACCCTCGCACCGCCGCACACACGCTCACCCGCATCGCCGCGTTTCTCGAGCTACGCGGCGAGAGCACGTTCAAGTGCCGCGCATACGAACAGGCGGCGCGATCGCTCGTCGCGCTCGATACCGACGACCTGGGCGCACTGGATCGCGACGGAGCGCTGGCGCGCACCCCCGGGCTCGGCAAGGCCACGCTGTCCGTCGTGCGCGACCTCATCGAGACGGGTGAGTCGCGTTACCTGGCCGAACTGCAGGCCGGCCTGCCGCCCGGCATGACTGACCTGCTCAGGGTACCGGGCCTCGCCATCTCGAAGGTGCACCTGCTGCATGAGCAACTCGGCATCGATTCAGTGGATGCCCTGGAGGCGGCTGCTCGTGACGGCCGCCTCGCCAGCGTAAAGGGCTTCGGAGCAAAAACAGCGGCCAGGATCCTCCGCGGCATCGAGATCTTCCGTGCGTCCGGCACGCTCTCGCTGTACCACCGCGGCGCACAGCAGGCACACACGCTGCTGGCTGCCGTGCAGGCACACCCCGATGTGCGGCGTGCGGAAATCGCTGGTGCCGTGCGGCGCCATTGCGAGACGGTGGGGGCTGCGGAAATCGTCGCGGCGTGCAGCGGCGATCCGCATGCCGTCGCCGCCTCCTTTGCGCGGGCGCCCGGCGTGCGAACCGTGACTCTCGAGGACACGGCGTCCCCGAGTATCACCTTCATGGACGGCGCACAGCTCAACCTGCACTGCGTGCATGATGCCGACTTCGCGGTCGCACTGTGGCGCCACACGGGGTCCGCCACGCATGTGGACACCATGCGCGCACTCCTCGCTCGCGAGGGCATCACGCTTCACGCCGACGCCGTGCGGGATTCGCGCGGTGGTTCGCTCGGCATCGCCACCGAGGCGGCACTCTACCATCTGGTAAACCTCCCCTTCATTCACCCGGAGATGCGCGAGGAGGGCAACGAGTTCCTGCTTGCCGTTGCCGGAAAGTTGCCCACACTGTTGGAGGTTCATGACATTCGGGGCGCGCTGCACTGCCACACGACCTGGTCCGACGGCAAGGCGTCCATTGCCGAGATGGCCGAGGCGGCGCGGGTGCGCGGGTGGAGCTACATCGGCATCACGGATCACTCGCAGGCCGCGTTCTACGCGGGAGGCCTGACGCGCGATCGCGTGCTCCAGCAGCACGACGAGATCGATGCACTCAACGCGGCGGCGCCCGGAGTGCGCATTCTCAAGGGCATCGAGGCCGACATTCTCGCCGACGGCGCGCTGGACTACGACGCTGACCTGCTGGACCGCTTCGATTTCGTCGTCGGGTCGGTACATTCCCGGTTCGCCATGGATCGACAGCGCATGACCGAGCGCGTTCTGCGTGCGCTGGACGATCCATACCTCACGGTGCTCGGCCATCCCACTGGCCGGCTGCTACTCTCGCGAGACCCCTATCCCATCGACATGGACGCAGTGCTCGAGAAGGCTGGCGCCGTCCGCGTTGCGGTGGAGCTGAATGCCGATCCCAAGCGGCTGGATCTCGACTGGCGGCTGTTGTCCCGCGCCAAGGCACTCGGTGTGGCCATCGAGATCGGCCCGGATGCCCATTCCACCATGGGTCTGGACAACATGACCATCGGCGTCGGCATGGCGCGCAAGGCCGGCATCGAAGCTGGCGACGTGCTGAACGCCCGCAGCGTGGACGAGGTGCTCGCCTTCGCGCGCGCACGTCGCGCGGCCCAGCATTGATGCCGGCGAAAAAGGCCCTTTCGCGCAAGCGAGCCCGCCCTCGCGGCGCGGCACTGAAGGCGCATGCACGCACGATCCTCGACCGCCTCCTCGAGGCGTACCCCGACGCGCACTGCGCGCTCGACTTCAGCAACGCGTTCGAGCTGCTGGGCGCCACCATCCTCAGCGCGCAGTGTACCGACAAGCGGGTGAACCTGGTGACACCGGCGCTCTTTGCACGCTATCCCGACGCTGCCGCGCTCGCTGATGCGGACCAGGCTGACGTCGAAGACCTCATCAGGACCACCGGTTTTTTTCGCAACAAGGCGAAAAGCCTCATCGGCATGGCGGCCGGGCTCGTGAACCACCATGGCGGAAATGTCCCCGCGGACATGCAGGCTCTTGTGCGCCTTCCCGGTGTGGGACGCAAGACGGCGAACGTCATCCTGGGCAATGCCTTCGGCCGAAACGACGGCATCGTGGTGGATACGCACGTCACGCGCGTCAGCAACAGGCTCGGGCTTGTCACCGGCACGGATGCGGTGAAGATCGAGCAGGTACTCATCCCGTTGTTTCCGCAGGAACGCTGGACCATCATCTCGCATCTCTTCATCGAGCATGGCCGCCAGGTCTGTCACGCGCGCACGCCGCGGTGCGGCGAGTGCGTGCTCGCCGACATCTGTCCCTCCGCGCTCGTCTGAGCGCCACTCCTTCTCCGACGAATGAATCGACGTTTTCTGGCTTCCCTCGCCCCCGCAGCAGTGCTCGCGCTCGCCATGGCCTGCGCGCGCAATCCCGATCCCGATACCGAGCCGGACATGGTCCCGGAAACGCCCGTGCGCATCGCGCCACCCGTGGGTGCCGTGAAGCCCGGCGACTGTCCGGAAGCCATGCGTCGAGCGCTCGCCAAGCCCGATCTCGAGGTGGATCGCCTCGCGACGCCGCGCGCCAGCGTGCCGTCCGCGGTCACCGGCAAGGCGATGCCGGCCGCAGTCCGCCGCGCGAAGTACAACGAAGTCCGCGTCACGGTGCTGATCGACACGCTCGGCAAGGCCAACATGAGCACCTTCAAGGTGATCAAGTCCACGCATCCATGGCTCGCGAGCAGCATGAAGACGGCGGTGGCGAAGTGGAGCTTCGAACCGGCGCAGTTGGCCGGCTGCAAGGTTCCCCGGGTGTGGCTTGGAGCCATTACCTCGGGGAAGGCTCCCGCGCAGTAACCGTCCGTCAGTCCGACGGTGTGAACGACGTCATTGTATGCGAAGCACCGCGATGCCGATGTTCGTTCCTGCAGGCAACGCCGCGCCTCCCATGGCGTGGAGATCGAGCACCTGTGTCCCCGACGGGCTGCCCGCGCCGAGCTTCACCAGCATCGCCCCACCACCCCTGAGCGTGGCCGACGCCTGGAATGCCGTGCCGAAATTTGCCTGCCGTAGGGCAAGAGGAGATGCCGGCGGCGGGTTGGTGACGTCGCGGTTATAACCGGCGTATACGGCCGGGATATCCCAGCTCGCCTCCGTGAAGGGCGCCGACACGCCCGCCAGCTCGTCCGTCGCGAGCATGAGCGAGAACTGCGACAGCAGTTCCGGCCACGTCTTGCCACTCGGTGTCGTCACGTTCACGACGCCGCTCGTGGTGACACTCTGCACGATGCCGCGAAGAAAGTTGCCCTCGTTCGCGCCGCCATAGGTGTCGGTGAGCCAGCGCACGAACATCCATGAGCTGCCGTAGATGTCGTTGTCGTCCGTGCCACTCAGGATCGTCTTCCGCTCGAAGTTCTGGAGAAAGTCGGACAGGAACAGGAAGTGGTTTCCCATCACGAAGTTGCCTTGCCCACAGGCTGGCGTTCCGGGTCGCACCTCGCACTCCAGCACGCCCGTGTAGCCGGCGTTGGTGCGCCAGCCGTTGCCGTGAATCGCGCGGCCATACAGCTCGCTGGCCACCTGTGCCGTGGCCTCCTCCAGCCACACCTCTTCATTCACCGCGGGGCGTGGATCGGCAAAGCGCTCGGCGAATGCGGTGATGTGTTTCGACTCATGGATCAGCGTACTCGGCATGTTCCGGCGCCATTGCGGCCGCCCGTTCAGCGACGTGCTCGTGGGCGACGTATCCATGACCACGCGGGCGTAGAAAATCTCCGCCTGGTTGCTCGCGTTCACCTGCGGCGCGTCCGTGGGGCGGTACAGGTCGCACGACTGGACGAAGCCGAGCAGGTTGCTGCCCGCGCTGTTCACCTTCGGCGTGAACATCATGATGATCCGGCCGTTGTGGTCCGTCGAGTCATCCCACGCGAGCGGATTGCCGAAGTTCAGCAGCAGTGGATACGAGACGGTCTCGAACTCCTGCGCGAGCGCGATCATGTCCGC
>JACMOE010000702.1 GCA_014378185.1 Gemmatimonadaceae bacterium
CAAAATGCACCCCAGAAAGGTCGTCGCGTTGTCCGTCGCCGCACTCCTCGCCCTCTCGGTGTACGGGGTCTGGTTCACGGGGCGGGAGCGCGCGCGGGTCGGGTCGCTGGCGTCGCCAACCACATCAGGCGCCACGATCACCCTTACCGACGACGGCACGCTCACCACGGCGCTGACGCTCGTGAAGCTTCCGACAACAATAGAAGAGTTGCCGCTGGCGCAGGATGCGCTGCGCCTGGCCGATCGCGAAATGGACCTCGCCTTTGCCGATGCGGTGCGACAACTGGCGGCGCATCCGCAGCAGGTGACGCCGGAAACGCATGCCATTGCTGAGCGCCTGGCAATGGCGCAACGGCAGCACGCGACGGATTCAATGCGGGTTGCAGAACTGGAGGGTGCAGACGCGTCGGCCGCAGGCAGTGGACAACTCGACCTGGCCAAGGCGCGATTGGAGGTAAGCCAGGACGAGATGGACGACGCAGGGAACGACCTCATTCATGCGGGCGGCGACCCGCAGGGCCGAGTGCAGGCGCTGGTGCAGGAGCATGCGGATGCATCGCGCAATGCGGACAGCCTTCATATAAAGGCTGTTCCACCGCTCGATCCCGATGGACTGATCCAGACCGGACGAGGAATCTCCGCCCTGCGCCTCAAGGACTTGCGCCTCCAGGAAGCCATCGCATCATCGGAAGCCATTGCGGCGTCCATGGACTCGACGCACCAGCGGCTCGATGTCCAGGTGGCCGACACCACGCGCAAGGATTCCATGTCGCTGGAAGCCGTGCGACGTCGCGCGCTCGAGTATGAAACGGGAGCCGGCGCAGGCCGCCGCCGCGCCAATCAACTTCGGCTGGCGAAGGTGTATGCCGACTGGATTCAAGTGGTGAAGGAGCAGGAGCGCGCGCTCGAACACGATGCACTGCGTGATCTGGTGCTGATCCTGTGCATCATCATGCTGTGGATCTATTCCGACACGCTGGTTGCGCGCGTACTGGTGGTAGAGCGTCTGGAGCGCAGGAGCGCACAGCGACTTCGTGTCGTAGCGCGGGTGTCGCTCCAGGCCGTGGGCATCCTGCTCATCCTCATCATCACCTTCGGAACTCCCAATAACCTCGGCACGATACTTGGACTTGCCGGCGCGGGCCTGACGGTGGCGCTCAAGGACTTCATCGTGTCGTTCATGGGGTGGCTGGTGCTCATGGGGCGACACGGAGTGCGCATCGCCGACCTGGTGGAGATCAACGGTGTCACCGGGGAAGTCGAGGAACTGGGGCTGTTCAATACGGTGCTGCAGGAGACGGGCAACTGGACGGACGCCGGCCATTTGACGGGCCGACGCGTGACCTTCACGAACAGTTACGCCATCGAAGGGCACTACTTCAATTTCTCGACGTCTGGCCAGTGGCTGTGGGACGAGGTCCGCATCGCGGTGCCTGCCGGCAAGGATCCGTATCGCATCGTGGAGTCGCTCCAGAAGCGGGTGCAGGAGATGACGGCCGAGAATGCGAAGCGAGCCGAGCGCGAATGGACTGGTGCGTCGCGCTCACCAGGTCCGGGTACGATCGCTGCGGCGCCGGCCATGACGATCAAGCCGATCATGGGTGGGGTGGAGGTGACGTTGCGGTTCATCACGCATGCCGCCGAGCGGTACGACGTCCGGGCGAAGTTGTATCAGGCGGCGGTGGGGGTGCTCGGCGAAGCGACGCCTCTCGACGACGCGAAAGCCCTTCCAGGCGCCGTTGAGTCCCCGTCATAGCGCAGCGCTGCGTCAGGTATAGTGCTGAAGGACATACCTCAGGAGCACGAGCACGATTCCCAACACGATGATGATGGCCACGCCGAGTCCGATAAGAAGCTTTCGGACACGACCCACTCCTTCACGCTGCAGGCGCATGGCCTCCTGCTGATTGCCGAGCGCGCGCTCGTACGCTTCGACCTGGCGGCGCTGGAGATCGCGGATCTCTTCGAGCAACCGCGTCACGTGATCTTCATCCATCGCGGCTGTTCCTCACGATCTCGGCATCGAGGTGCCTGGGCGAGTGTGGCAGGTTGTGTGTGCGCTCCCAATCCATGGTTTCTTTCGCTCGCAGGTAAGCTACGTACGGCAAGGCGGTCGACGACCAGCAGCGATTGCAGAGCTTACGGCGCCGGCCGCTGGCAGCGCGATGATGAGCACCGATATTGTCCCATGCGCCTGATTCGTAAGTACAAGAGGCAAGGCAGCCACGACTGCAATGAGCTCGCCTCCGGTAGCGCCCAATGCCCCGGACAGAATCTGCGAAGCGCGACACGCCGCCACGTGGTTTGTGGGTCGACCGGACAGTGTGCGGAGGGTAGACGGGCACAATGGGAGCGGTCGCGAGAGCGGCAAGTCAGCGATCCAAAGCGCACCAGCGACGGCACCGAGTGCCTCCACACCGACGATCGCCGTTCGCGGCGCGTCCGCAAAAGCCAGAGGTAGCGAGCCTAGCTCGCCGATCAGGTAACCCAGGTAGCCCCCGAGCCCGAGCCCGACAGCGCGAACCGCATTACACCCGCCGCCGAGTTGAACGGGGGGACGGGAGTCGAGGGTATCTGTTGTTGAGGGCAGCGACGGTACGGGTCGTGCGGCTCGCACCGCCGAGTCGGCCTGCTGCGCGTGCACGGAGGAGAGCGGTGCAAGGCAAAAAAGACTGATGACCTTCACCAGCATCCAGCCGTGATACCTGTGGCGAGCGAACTTCGGCCTGCAATCCATGCAGTGCTCCTTCTCGAGATGCGACCCACGGCGCTGAGCAGCCGCCGGTGCGCGGCCACCAATCCATGGTGCCGCAGCACGCACCGTGCCGTGCGCTCGAAGGGGGTACGATGCCGAGATCCGAAGTATTATCCATCATGATGCCCACCGAAACAGTGCTCTCGCCATTGCAGCGCCGCGTGCTGACGTGGGGCTCGATCGTCTTCATCCTCGCCCTCGGCGCCGCGTTGGGCACGACGCTGCTCCGGCGAGCCGCAAGCGGATTGCTCTTTGGTCAGCGCTCGGAAGCGCACATCACCCAGGAGTTCGTGGTGGAGCGACTTCGGGAGGTAGCGAAGCTCGTGGCCTCCGAGATGACGCTGCGCGACGTCGTCACATACGAGCAGACCGAGCTGCGCTCCACCAAGCGAACGTTGCTCGTGGTGACGGCACGGGTATCCGCAGGGATCAACCTGGCCCACAACACTGACGTGCACATCGATGCGGTGGCAAAGCGCATCACCATCGTCGTGCCGCCCGCAGAGGTCACGAGCGTGGATGTGGTGAACGTGACGACGTACGATGAACAGGCCGGGCTGTGGAATCCGTTTCGCGCGGAGGATCGCGACGTGATCCAGCAACGCATCCGGACACAGTTGAAGACGGCGGCGCTGCAATCGGGCATTCTGGAACACGCCGACCAGAGCGCGGCGCGGGTGCTCACCGAACTATTGAGTCGTGATGGCTACACGGTGGAGATCCGTCGCCCGCCCGCACCGCGTCCGCTCATAGGGTGAGGCGCTCTTGAACCAGTCATGCAGCGGACGCACGACTTCCGCGTACTTCACTGTTTGCGGAACGCCGCCCATCGTGAAGGTCGCAATTCCAACCATGTAGGCCAGGACGCCGAGCCCAGCGCGCTGCCTGAAGCCAGGCAGCTTCAGCGCACATTCGTCCGGTCCCGGCCCGGCGTGCGTCAGCCCGCCTTGACCTGCCGCTCCTCCTCCACGTACGCCACAGCGCCTTCGGATGGCGTGATGCCCCGGCCGAACCGCTGTGCCCACAACCGAGTGAATCCCGCACCAAGGAGCACGGTCACCGAGGTGTAGTACACCCAGATGAGCCCCACGGCGAGCGAGCCGGCCACGCCATACACGCTCCCCGGG
>JACMOE010000703.1 GCA_014378185.1 Gemmatimonadaceae bacterium
CGAGATCGAAGGCATCGGCGCGATCGAGAACCGCATCATGGCCGAGCCGTCCACGCGCTTTCAACGACAAGGAAACGGAGACGAATCATGACCCAGCCTCGAAAGCTTCCAGACTCGACGAGCGAGGCCATTCGACCCAGGATGCTCGCGCACGTCGTGCTGCGTGCCCGCGACCTGCAACGGTCCCGCGCGTGGTACCTCACGGTGTTGCAGGCCCACCCGGCCTTCGAAAACGAGGCGGTGTGCTTCCTCACGTATGACGACGAGCACCATCGGATCGGCTTGATCGGCCGGCCCGAGCTGGGGGGCGGAGCGGACGCTCATGCCGGACTGGAGCACATTGCCTTCACCTACGCCTCGCTCGGTGAGCTCCTGGCTACCTATCGACGGCTCGCGGGCGAGGGGATCATGCCCTACTGGACGATCAATCACGGGCCCACGATCTCGATGTACTACAAGGACCCGGACGGCAACCGGTTGGAACTGCAGTACGACGTCTTCGAGCGTCCCGAGCAGGTGCAGGCCTTCTTCGCCGGCGGTGCGTATGAGGAAAACTTCATCGGCGTGAAGTTCGATCCGCAAGACCTGCTAACGCGGTACGAAGCCGGTGAGCCACTGCAGCAGCTCACGATGCGCCCACAGCTTCAGCCAGGGCGCAGTCCATGGGACATGGTCGTCGGGTGAGACCAGACCATGAACAAGCCGAAGGTGATCGTCACCATTGCGCCCACCGGCGGAATGGCGAGCAAGAAACAGAACCCGCATCTTCCGACGCAGCCTGAGGAAATCGCGCGCGACGTTGTTGACTGCTGGAATGCCGGTGCCTCGGTGGTCGCGATCCATGCCCGCCGGCTTGACGATCTGGCCACGTGCAGCCCGGAGATCTACCGCGACATCAATGCGCGCATTCGTGCGCGCAGCGATATCGTCATCAACAATTCGACTGGCGGTGGCATCAACGGCGACATGGTGAGACCCATGGCCGACGGTACCTTGGAAATATCGTGGGACGAACGCATCAAGGGCATCGAGGCTGGGGCGGAGATGTGCACACTCGAGGCGACCACGCTGAACTTGAGCTTCGATGGCAGGGCAGTCTTGTTCAACAGCCCGCCATGGAGGAACCGCGAGCTCGCTGCCGCCATGAAGGCGCGCGGCATCAAGCCCGAGTGGGAGGTGTTCAGTCCGACACACATCGTGCAGGACGTGAGCACGCTGGTGGCGGAGGGCTTCGATGATGGGTCGCCCTTTGTCAACCTGGTGTTGAACGCGCACCGCGGGTTTCAGGGTGCCATGCCGTATTCGCCGAAGACGATGCAGTTCATGGTCGATCTGCTGCCCGCAGGCGCGATCTTCGGCGTGAGCGGAATCGGTCCGGCGCAGCTGCCCGCGGCCATTCAATCGGTCCTGCTTGGCGGCCATGCGCGAACCGGCCTCGAGGACAATCTGTACTTTTCGGCTGGAGAGCTGGCCACCAACCAGAGGCTCACCGAACGTTTGGTACGCATCGTGCGGGACTTGGGCTGCGAGCCCGCCTCCCCGTCAGAGGCGCGCGGCATCCTCGGGCTCTCGCACTATCCCGGCCCGAAGCCGGAGTTCGCGATTCGCAGCGCAGGCGTGTGATGAACCGGATCCAAGTGCTTCGCTCGCCGGGTAGAACGGCTGCGCGGCTTCGCTACTGCGGCAAATAGACTGCGCATGGCAGCGCGACGCGATAAATGCTTCCTCGACCGCTTGACAAGACAGGCGCGTGATGAAAGTCGAACTTACGCACGAAGGCGAGGCTTCCGTCTCCGAGGTGCCGGCCGTGCCGTGCACAGTAATGAATTGGCCTCTGACAGGTTTCTCGAACAACGAG
>JACMOE010000071.1 GCA_014378185.1 Gemmatimonadaceae bacterium
CTGGTGCAGCGCGCACCGGACGTGATCGTGCTGCCCCGGGGCGAAAAGGGCGTCATCACCCTCGAGAAGCTGCGGCAGATGACGGGATGGCGGGATCTGGCTGCTGTGCGCGAAGGACGCGTGATGACGATATCCGCCAATCTCGTCAACAGGCCGGGCCCCGGACTCGGCGATGCGGCGCGCGCACTTCGTGGCGCCATCCAGTCTCCTGCCGTGCAGCGCGCCGTGCTCGCACGCAAGCACCAGTGACACGTTCGATGCTGCGCTTCGCCCTGTTGGCAGCGCTGCTCGCCGCTGCCATGGTCGCCGGCGTGCGACTCGGCGCCATAGGCCTGCCCACGAGCGACGTGCTCCATGCACTCATCGGGCAAGGTGATGCCACCACGCAGACCATCGTCCTGGGGCTGCGGCTGCCCCGCGTGGCACAGGCGGCGCTCGCGGGCGCAGCGCTCGGGCTCAGCGGCGCCACGCTCCAGGCGCTCTTCCGCAATCCGCTCGTGGATCCCTACACGCTCGGCGTATCGAGTGGTGCATCCGTCGGCGCAGTCACCGCACTGGTGCTCGGCCTCACGCGTCACTCCACCGTCGTGCTGCCGCTGGCCGCATTCGCGGGCGCATTGCTCGCCGTGGTCGTGGTCATGCGACTCGGCTCGGCTCGCGGTGCGTTCGACACCAGGGTGCTGCTGCTGGCCGGCATCATCGTCGCCGCGTTCTGCAATGCGATCGTCATGCTGCTCCTGAGCTTCGCCGACGTGGAGTCGTTCCGGTCCGCGATCTTCTGGATGATGGGCAGCCACGCCGGCGCAAGCGGCGCGAGTGTGCTCTCGCTCGGCATTGCCGTGGTGATCGCTGGAGGGTGCGCACTCGCCATGGCGCGCCCGCTCAATGCACTCACCCTCGGCGAACGCACGGCGGCTTCACTGGGCATCAACGTGAAGGCCGCCACATGGATCGCCATCGTCGCGGCGTCGCTGCTCGCATCCGCAAGTGTTGCCGCCAGCGGCGTGATCGGCTTCGTGGGTCTCGTCGCGCCGCACCTCGTCCGCCTGCGGTGGGGAAGCGACTACCGCACGCTGCTCCCCTTGGCGGCTATGGCTGGCGCCACGCTCATGGTGCTGTCCGACCTGCTGGCGCGCGTGGTGATCGCGCCCACGGAGCTGCCCATCGGCGTGGTCACCGCCATCATCGGCGTGCCGGTGTTCCTCCAGCTCCTCATGCGCAAGGGTGCCGCATGACGAGCGCGGCGGCGTGGGAGCTGAATGATGCGTCGTACCAGTATCCTCGCGGCCCTCTCGCCGTGCGCAACGTGACGCTCTCGCTGCCCGCGGCCACGCTCACCGCCATCGCGGGCCCGAATGGCGCGGGCAAGAGCACGCTGCTCGCACTGTTGCTTGGTCACCTCGAGCCCACGAGTGGCGCCGTCACCTACGGTGGACGCGCGCTGCGCGACTGGACCGGGCGCGCACTGGCGAGGGAGGTTGCGGTGATGCCGCAGCACGAGCACACCGCGTTCTCCATCAGCGTTCGCGACATGGTCGCGATGGGGCGATATCCACACCTTGGGCTGTTCGAGGGAGAACGGGATGCGGATCGTCGAGCGGTTGGTGCGGCGCTCGAGCGGTGCGACCTGGAGGCGTACCGCGAGCGCGCCGTGGATGCGCTGTCCGGTGGCGAGCAGCAGCGGGTACGGCTCGCCCGCGCCATGGCGCAGGAGCCGCGCGCGTATGTGCTCGACGAACCCACGGCCGGACTCGACGTGCTGCACGAGATGGCGCTGTTCGAATACGCGCGCGAGCTCACTGCCAGCGGCGCAACCGTGGTACTCGTGACCCACCAGCTCAACCTCGCGGCGCGCTACGCTGATCGCATCGCGCTCCTGTCCGAGGGCACGCTCGTGCTTGCGGGTACGCCACGCGACGTCGTCACGTCGGAGCGCTGCTCGGAAGTGTTCCGCTGGCCCATTGATGTTCATCCGCACCCTGGACCAGGCGCCGATGCCGGCGCCCCACAGGTAGTTCCAATTGCATCGTCCGGCGTCGCCATTCGGGGCGGCCCGGTCACACTCCACACGTGAACAGATCCATGCATCGCTACAGCTTTCAACGCCTGACGCTCACCATTCTCGTTTCCACGTTCGGCGCCGCGTCGGCGTCCGCGCAGCAGGCCCGCACGCAGCGTGATTCCGCGGGCGTGCGACTCGCGCCGCTGGTCACCACGGCCACGCGTTCACCAGCGCGCAGCGACGAAATTGCGCAACGTATAAGCGTGGTGGATTCCGTGCAGATTGCGACCACCCCCGGGCTCGATGTCGCTGACCTGCTCAAGCGCGCCGCAGGCGTGGACATCGTGCAGTATCCCAGCCTGCTGGCGGGAGTCGGCATGCGTGGGTTCCGTCCGCAACTGGGCGTGCTGTCAACGCACACGCTGCTGCTCGTGGACGGACGTCCGGCCGACGTCACCAACCTCGCGCTACTCGATCTCGCAGGCGTCGAGCGCATCGAGGTGCTGAAGGGCGCGGCATCCGCGCTTTATGGTTCGAGTGCCGTGGCCGGCGTCGTCAACGTGATCACGCGCCGCACCCTCCAGGGACGCACCGCCAGCCTCTCGGCTGCCGGCGGATCGTTCTCCACGTCAGAGGCCATCGGCCACGCTGGTGGTGTGCTCACCGATCGCGTGGACGGTGACGTGGACGGCCACTTCTATCGTGAAGGCTCACCCTATCGCATCGGGAACGGCAACACTTTCCGCGACGCGCTGGGCGCCGGCACGGCCACGCGCATCTTTCCCGACGGCAAGCGCGTGGAGATCACCGAGCCCGGGAACGGCGTGTATCGCGATGGCGCCAACTACAAGTACGGCAGCGGTGCGGCGCGGCACGGCGTGGCGCTCGATGGTGGATTCCGCGTGGATGGTCGCGTGGACGGGTTCAGCGCGCGCGACGTGCAGACGCCGGGCGACATCAACTTCGGCAACGACCAGGACGGATACGAGAACCTGCGTCGCGGGGGTGCAGAACTGTCCGTCAGTGGCGTGCGGTCATTCGGCACCGTCCGGCTGCGTGCCTACGGCGGCCGAGAGGCGAGCGAGTATTTCAACGACGTGAGCGACACGCGGTTCGTGAACTTCACCTCGGTGACCAGTACGTCCGGCGCGCAGCTGGAACTCACGACGCAGCTCTCTGGCGTGGCCATCACCGCTGGCGCTGATGCCACGCGCGCGCAGGCGACGTCGAGCCTGTACACCGCGCCTGGAGTCGCGGGTGGCACCTACAGTCCCGATTCGCGAAACGGTTCGGCCGCGCTGTTTGCCCAGGCGCGCACGACGTTGTTTGGTGGCCGAGCGATACTGAACCTTGGCGCGCGCCTGGACCAGGTGCGCGTGCGGCTGCTCGACACGCCGCTCCGTCCCGATGTGCGTGCGTCGAGCAACTCGTTCACCGTGTTCAACCCGAGTGCGGGCCTTGTGGTACCCATTGCGGGCGTGCTGCGCGCGCACGGCAGCGTGGGTCGCGGCTTCGTGACGCCGGACGCATTCGCGCGCGCCGGCCTCACGCAATCCGCACCCGTGAAGAACGTCGTCGCCATTGCGGTGGGCAACGCGACGCTGCTTCCCGAGCACGCCATCACGGTGGACGGCGGCCTTGGTCTCTCGCCAACCAATGGCTTCGGCGCTGATCTCACCCTGTTCAGCACGAGCGTTCGCGACCGTATCACCAGCGCCAGCGCGTCGTATGCGGCGGGCAGCCGTCCCACAACGGTGGAAGGGTTCCAGATCAGCCGAGTGCGCACGTCGGTGAACGCCGGCTCGGCAGTGATGCGCGGGGTAGAAGCCTCGGCGGGCTACGACCTGGGCGCCGCGTTGCACCGCAGCTATCGCCTGCGGTTGAGCGGCGAGTACACTCGGCTGCTCACCGCGGTGGAGCGCACGCGTGCTGCGTCGCTCGACACGACGGGTGCGGGCAGCCGCACCGGCGTCGATCCCGCGTCGCTGGCAACGGCGTTCGTATTCGGGGCAGAGCGGGAGCAGCCGGTGCTCAACGTGGCGCGGGCGACCGTCACCGGCGCGCTGGAGTACGACGACTTCTCGCTGCTGCGCGGCCGGCTGGGCGCGCGTTATGTGGGTCGCCGTCGGGACAACGATTTCTCGGACTACAGCATCTTTGCGGACGTTGAGTATCCGCCCTTCCTGGTGTTCGACGCGACCGGTGGTGTAAAGCTCTCGGACCGGTTGCGACTCGACCTCACTGTCGCGAACCTGACGGACGAGAACTACTACGAGAAGCGCGGATACAACTTGCCGGGCCGGGCTCTGCGGGTGCATCTCACGGCAGCATACTGACGTCTGTCGAGCTTGCCATACACGACAGAAAACTGGTTTACCCGCAACAGAAAACAGAAAACCAGTCCGTCTTGATGCTCTCCCTTCGTGACCGCCGTCACAGGCGTTTACGCGCAAACACATTTAGAATACGTAGATCAGAACGAACTGCGCATTGCCATGTAGCAGTGCGCGAAACCTTCGAGAAAGGCAAACTCACCGTGAGGTGAGGACGCAAAGCCAACGGGGCTCGTCGATGAACGTCGACAAGCTGGCTGGGTTCACCGCAAAGGGATCGGTCATGACAACTTCGTTCTCGCGTGCGCTGGCACCCCTCGCCCTCTCTTCGCTCGTTGCCATCGCCGCCTGCTCGGGCGATGGTTCCGTCATCGTGTCGCCGACGACCGAGACATCCTCGTCTCACGGTCGCAAGGTGGACACGGCGGCCACCCCCGCGCCTGTACCCACCACTGTGAGCGGCACGATCAGCGCATTCGTCGGCGCACTGCTCTGGGCGGACCCCAACTCCAACGCGCGCAAGACCGCCGACGCCTGGCGCATCACGCGCCCCGCCGACGCCACGCAGATGGACAAGGTTGCCGGCGGCGCCACCGCGCGCTGGATGGGCAACTGGAACACCAACGTGCAGGCGGAGGTCGACGCGGCCGTCACGACCATCACCGGCACCGGCGCATTGCCCCTGTTCGTGGCCTACAACATTCCGCAGCGCGACTGCGGTGGGCTCTCCGGCAGCAGCACCACCACAGCCGATGACTACAGAAGCTGGATCACCGCCTTCGCCAACGGCATCGGTACGCGGAAGGCCGCAGTCATCCTCGAGCCAGACGCCCTGGCCATGATGGATTGCCTCACCACCACTGACCAGCAGCTCCGGCTCGACCTCATCAAGTACGCGGTGCAGGCATTCGCGGCCAAGGGCAACATCAGCGTCTACATCGACGCAGGGCACCCAGGCTGGCGCTCGGCATCCACGATGGCCTCGCGCCTCGCGAGCGCCGGCATCGCGATGGCGCAGGGCTTTTCGCTGAATGTCTCCAACTTCCTGCTCACGAGCGACAACGTGGCCTACGGCTCGGAGATCTCCGCGCTCGCTGGCGGCAAGCACTTCGTGGTGGACACGGGTCGCAACGGACTCGGCCCCACGGCGGACCACCAGTGGTGCAACGCGGCCGGTCGCGCGCTCGGTGCTCGGCCCACCACGGCAACAGGCAATGCGCTGGTGGATGCGTTCCTGTGGATCAAGACGCCGGGTGAGTCGGATGGCGCGTGCAACGGTGCGCCGGCCGCGGGGGCGTGGATGCCCGACTATGCTCTCGGGCTGGCGTCGCGGAGCTGAGTCGGGTGAACTGCAAAAAGCATTAACCACAGGGGACACAGGGGACACAGGGGACATCCAACAGCATGGCGCGAGAATCTCGTTTATGCTTTTCTCCGTGTCCTCTGTGTCCCCTGTGGTTAATGCAGTTGCAGTTGTTAGCGGACCCGGTTGTGCACTAGTTCGCCCCATGCGCCTGGCCGACTTCATCGAGCAGAACACCGAGCCCATCCTTCTCGAATGGGTGGACTTTGCCAAGTCGGCGGCATTGGCGGCCAGTTCGATGGACGTCGCCGCGTTGCGAGACCACGCTTCGGAGATGCTCAAGGCGATCGTGGTGGACCTGCGGACGCCCCAGTCGTCCACCGAGCAGGCCAATAAATCGAAAGGCAAGTCGGACGGCGCGGAGGGTGGAGCGGACACAGCAGCCGAAACTCATGGTTCCGGACGTGCCAATAGTGGATTCACCATTGGCGAGATGGTGTCGGAGTACCGTGCGCTGCGGGCGAGCGTGATCCATCTCTGGACCGACGCCGCGGGAAGCCTCGCACGCGGTGAGGACATCGGCGACCTCATGCGATTCAACGAGGCCATCGACCAGGCCATTGCCGAGTCGATCACGCGCTACACCGAGGACCTCGACCACTCCAAGGAGATGTTCCTCGCCATCCTCGGCCACGATCTCCGCTCGCCACTCGGCGCGGTGATCATGGCCGCGCAGTTCATGCTCGAAACGGGGGAGCTCCAGGAGCCGCACCTCACTCTCACGACACGCATCGTTCGCAGCTCCAAGCGGATGAACCGAATGGTGAGCGACCTCCTGGACTTCACGCGAAGCCGGCTGGGGTCTGGCGTGCCCGTGGTGCGTGCCGAGATGAATCTCCGGAAGGAAGTGGAAAACGCCATCGACGAGCTGAAGTCAACGCACAGCGATTGTACGTTCGATCTGGAGACAACAGGCAATCTCAAGGGCCAGTGGGACTGCGCGCGCATCAGCCAGGTGCTGGCCAACCTGCTGGGCAACGCGGTGCAGCACGGCGTGGCCAAGAGCATCATCAAGGTGACGCTGCGCGGCGAGCCGGACGAGGTGGTGCTCCAGGTGCACAACCGTGGTCAGGCCATTCCGCCAACGGACCTGCCGGGGTTGTTCAGCCCCTTCAAGCGACTCACCGGCAACCAGGCGCCCGCGAACGCGGCGAGCAGCCTGGGGCTCGGTTTGTACATCGCCGAGCAGATCGTCACGGCGCATGGGGGGACGATTGGGGTGGAATCGACGGACGTGCAAGGAACGACGTTCACGGTTCACCTGCCCCGCGTCGCGGCCTGACGCGCACTTTTTGGTGGCTCGGGGTATAACTCCCCGTCACCATTACGGAGCGCGCATGTCCAAATATCAGTTTGCGATAAGCTCCGGTCCGGAAGCGGTTCGCCGGGCCGGCGTCGTGGAGAGCGATTCATTCGATGAAGCCGTCGTGCTGCTGGGCACCAGGATCACGGTGCGCACGGGCGATTCGCTGGAGATCGGAGTGCACGGGTTTCCGCCGGCGCGATACGAGTGCGTGGGGGAGTCGCGGAGCCGGCCGATCTGGATGCCACAAGGGCGCATGGCCGCGTGACATTCGAGCGCGAGCACGAAGCTCCAGCTCGAGCTGGAACCAATCTCCAGCTCACAACTCCCGCGGTCAATCGTTTCAGCGCATGCCCTGGCCGTGCATTGATACGTGATGCCGATATTTGATGACAGGACATTTTGCCGCTGCCATACCATCGCGGTGTGTCCAGACACTTCAAGACGCTGCGTCGCATACTGGCTGGGCAATCCGACCAGACGCTTCGTTACGATGAGCTATGCACCCTGCTCAATCGCCTCGGCTTCGAGTCGCGTCAGCATGGGAGCAGTCATCGCATCTTCTACCGCGAAAACGTTCGCGAACTTCTGAATCTTCAGCCGCGTCGCGACGGGACGGCCAAGCCCTATCAGGTTCGGCAAGTTCGCGGTATCATCATTCGGTATCGGCTGTCCGGCGCATTTCTCCGCGAAGGGAGTGACGATGTCTGATTATCGCTACGAGATCATCATCTACTGGAGTGAGGAGGACCAGGCGTTCATTGCCGAAGTCCCGGAGCTCGCTGGCTGCGCGGCGGACGGCCCGACGTACAGCGCTGCACTCGAACAAGCGGAAGCCGGCATTCTCCAGTGGGTCGAAACGGCTGGCGCGCTGGGACGCGAGATACCAAAGCCGCGCGGACGACTGCTGTACGCATGAGCAGAGGGCGGATGTCGGGCGTCCGAGGTCGGGCGTCCGAGGTCGGGCGTCCGAGGTCGGGCGTCGGACCTCAGGCGCCGCGCCACCCATGGGTTTCGCCGAATCGGCACGTCCTCTCGAGTGACGTCAGTGGCTGAATACCGACATCAGACATCACACCCAGCGTTGAACCGCACCACGCGGATGCTCCGGTGAGAGACCCAGTGGTGCAGCCCATGACTGATCGACCAGTCAGTTGACCCGCTGTCAGACTGTCGGACTTGCCAAGGCTAGCTCTTCAGGATCTCCAGCCGCCCGCTCCCGGAGCTCAGCTTCAACCGCGGGCCACCAGTGCCGATCGTCGCACGCACACGCCGGGGATCCAACCGGCCCTGCACCTTCAGCTCGAAGTCCGAGTCGATCGACCCGCTGCCCGTCGAAGCGTCCAGCTCACCGTTGTAGCCCGCCGGCAGCTTCCCCCGCACGCTGCCGCTGCCCGTGCTGAAGCTCATGTCGTCGCGCGCCTTGAGCTGGGTCATCTGCACGTCGATGCTGCCGTTGCCCGTGTGCACCTCCA
>JACMOE010000704.1 GCA_014378185.1 Gemmatimonadaceae bacterium
GCGTAGTTCATGGAGACGTAAACGACCCGGTTGGCGAAGCGCTGATACTGCACATACGTGTCGCCCGCCCCGGCAGCATTCCACCCGGTACAAACGCTCAGTGCGAAGCCGTCCTTGAGCCGACCCGAAAAGAAGCAGCCGCCGCCATCGCCGTCCACGGTGCCGTAATTCAAGTGAATGGGAATCGCGGACACCTGCAGAACATCGGTCGCGCTGCCATTCGCGGATTCACTGAACGTGACACTGGCCGACGTCGCCGCGGAGCCACCGACAATTGGAGTGTTGAGCGCAGGACGTACCGGCTGCGCGGCCCACGCCGTGAAGCTGCCCAACTGCTCACTGTGGTCCGAGTCCACCTGCAGCTCCGTGCTGGAACTGGAACCATTGGTACCCGTGTTGAAAATGGAGGACACGGACTTCGAGTGCCCCACCTGCTGCCGCACGGTTACCTCGTAGCCCAGCTGGATATGATGGACGACAGCCGTCACCGTCACGGTCAACGTATTGTTCGCGACGTCGTAATCCGTGGGGCCCACACGATCGACGACCACGGTAACGCTGTGCGCGCCAAGGGCCTGGAACGCCGGCGCGCGGAAGGCGCAACTCACGCGACCACCCGCATCCACCCACATACCGGCAAGCCGATCCACCTCCACGCCATCCGCCTTGAGGACACAGTCGGCTCGCGCCCCCACATCGCCCTTGATCTCCGTGATAGTGGCACTCACATCGAACGGCACTCCGACAATGACATTCGGAGACACACCGATGGACGCGACGCGCAGGTCGGGCCGGAACTTCACCACATCCTGCGCGATGACGACGTCGGTCGCCTTGCCCGTGGCGTCATCGATGTTCGCCTGCACCTGCGCGATGGTGTTCCGCGCCATGCGGCCAAGACTCAGCGCCAGATACCCGGAGTTGACCGGCACGCCATTGAAGTTGGTGACGCCCTTGCTACCATCAGGCGCCAGGCTCTTCACCTGCACCCGATCGATCTGGCCCACGGGCGCCACGCCGCCCTCGAACTCCGACGTCGCCACTTCCAGCGTGACCACGCCGTCCTGACCGATCAGGGCGCGGCTCCACACTTCCTGCCCCTTGCTCGACTTCCCGCGCCATGGCTTCGCGCCGGCGTCGGAATACTTGTCGGAATTGGACCTGACCGAATACTGGCTACCTGCCGACGAGACCGACGTCGAAACGCGTGTCGAATTGGGTTGCGCAATGTTGGGAGCAAAGTCAGAACACGCAGCAGTCGTCGCCGCGAACACGGCCACGAGCAGACCGCTGCTCGCGCGCCGAGGGAAGAAACTGGTCACAAATCACCGGTTATGAAGCGATGCGAAACATTAGTCCGTATTTTTCGGGAAGCAATGCCCTGGAACGAGGACATACACCGGGCATACTTCGGGTTGCCGCAGCAGAGCGCCCGCGTTTACATTCCACGCTGGCCGCACTTCACCTTGCGTCCTGGAGGGGTGGCCGAGAGGCTGAAGGCACCGGTTTGCTAAACCGGCATACTGGGAAACTGGTATCGAGGGTTCGAATCCCTCCCTCTCCGCTTTGAAGGGACGCCGCTCCCGCGGCGGGCCTTCGTGTTTCCTCCCTGCTCACAGTCATGGCCGCCTCCGCCCCTCGCCTCCGCTTCGCCCCATCGCCCACGGGCTACCTCCACGTGGGGGGCGCCCGGACCGCCCTGTTCAACTGGCTCTACGCCCGCAAATTCGGCGGCAAGATGCTGCTGCGCATCGAGGATACGGACAAGGCGCGCAGCACCGACGAGAGTACCCGCGCAATCTTCGAGGGACTCGCATGGCTGGGCCTTGCCTGGGACGAGGACGTGGTGCACCAGGGCGCCAACCTGGATCGTCACCGCACAGACGCGTACAGGCTGCTTCAGGATGACTCCGCATACCGCTGCTTCTGCACGCAGGCAGAGCTCGCCGAACGCCGCGCCGCGGCCGAGGCGCACAAGGAGGCCTTCACCTACGATCGCCGCTGCGACCGGCTCGGGGCCGAGGAGATCGCACGACGCGTTGCGGATGGCTTGCCCTTCACCATCCGCTTTCGCGTGCCGGAGGGTACCACGGGGTGGAGCGACCTGGTGCACGACACCATCACCTTCCCCAACAAGGACATCGAGGACTTCATCATCCTCCGCACCGACGGCACGCCCATCTACAACCTGGCGGTCGTGAGCGACGACATCGCTGCGGCGATCACGCTCGTGATGCGGGGAGACGACCACATCTCCAACACGCCGAAGCAGATCATGCTCTACACGGCCCTCGGCGCCGCGTTGCCGGAGTTTGCGCACCTGCCGATGATCCACGGCATGGACGGGAAAAAACTGAGCAAGCGGCACGGTGCCACCGCCGTGGGCGACTACCAGCACCTCGGCATCCTGCCTGGCGCGATGCTCAACTTTCTCGCGCTGTTGGGGTGGGCCCCCGGCAATGACATCGAAGTCATGACGGTGGCTCAGATGGTCGAGCGGTTCGATACGGCGGGACTGCAGAAGAAGGCGGCCATCTTCGATGCGAAGAAGCTGGAGTGGATGAATGGCCAGCATCTCCAGCTCCTGCCCACGGATGAACTGGTTGCACGGGTAACGCCTGCCTTTGTGGCGGCGGGCTACACCACCGCCATGGAGCTGGAGGGGCGTCGGGACTGGTTGCTCACACTGCTCGACCTGCTCAAGGTTCGTGCACGTACAGTGGACGACATCGTGGCGCAGGCAGCGCCGTACTTCCTCGACAGCATTGCGTACACTCCGGACGCCGTGGCGAAACAGTGGAAGGATCGGACGTCCACGATCGCGTCGCTGCAAGGCATTCGTGACGCACTGGCCGAGGTGCCCGCGTGGGAGGCGGAGGCGAATGAGGCCGCGTTGCGCGCACTCGCGGAGCGCATGGGCCTTGGCGACAAGGCGGGCAAGCTGTTTCAACCGCTCCGGGTCGCGCTTACAGGAGAGAGCGCCAGCCCCGGAATTTTCGACGTGCTGGCGATCCTTGGGCGCGAGCGCTCCCTGTCGCGCCTCGACGCGGCGCTCGCATTTACCAGGGCCCCACGGAACGCGTAACGAAACAAGTGTTGCGCCGGGCGTCAGGAATGGTACATTGCCGGAAACAAGCAAGAAATCGGGGCTGCCGTTGCGGTCGCCGACCATCCTCTGTGATGCAGGCGAGACACCATGACGGAGCCGCTGACGCCGCTGGAACGACGGGTTTATCACTACCTGATCGACTTCCTCGCGGAGAACACCTACCAGCCCAGCATACGAGAGATTGCGAAGAAGTTTCGCATCAAGTCCACGAAGACGGTTAGCGATCTTCTTGGCTCACTCTCGCAGAAGGGGTTCATCGAGCGCGACCAGTCGCGCTCGCGTGGTGTGCGCATCGTGGGGCAGTCTGGCCAGGCCAGCACGCAGCCCGTGCCGTACTATGGCCGCGTGCATGCCGGTGAACCGGCGCTGCTGCCCGATCACCGGGTGAGCTTTCTCACGATGGACCGCCGGTTCCTTCCCAGCGATGACGTGTTCTTCCTGCGCATCAAGGGAGAATCGATGATTGGCCGCGGCATCTTTGCGGACGATTACGTACTCGTGTCGCCGTCCACGCGCGCCAAGGATGGGGACATCGTGGCGGCGCGACTCGGCGAGGAGGCCACGATCAAGACGCTCACGCACCGCGGCGCGACAATCGTGCTGGAACCGGCGAACGATGCCGAGCGGTCCATCGAGGTGGGACCTCGCGACGACTTCGCGGTGCTCGGCGTGGTGTGCGGGGTGTTTCGTCCCTTCATGGAACAGACGCTCCAGCCCAGCCTTCCCATTCCGGTTGACGACAATATCAACTAGGAGTTCCCGGGTTACGGAATGAGGTCCGGGTTCGCCGGGAGCGGCTTGCTGTCATCGCCACCCTGCCGCCGCTCCTCGCGCTCCTTGTCCTTGCGTTCGCGAATGCGCTTCACGGCGGTCTTGAACTCGTCATCGTGGAACGCGGCGTCGGCATGCAACAACAGGTCGGCGCGACGCGACGTCACGAGCCGGTCTGCGATGGTCTCCCCAGGATTGCCCTGGATGCGGATGGGCAATGCGGCGAGCACCGCACTCGGAATGGCGAACTTGCCGAGATAGATCTTGTTGCCGTCGATGCCCCACTTCTGCCCGTTCTTGCCTTCGTGAGTCCAGTCGCCGGGCGCCTTGCCGGCCAGCGCGCGCACCCGGGCGACGGAATCATTGTACGCATAGATGCTCGCGCGTACAGCGCTGTCCACGCGCTCGGCGTGCGTCTTGGGCGCGGGGAAGAACGCGTGGGGGTCGCTCGCGAGCCTGGGGTCGGGCGCGCCCGGTGTTATTCCGGTGGTCACGCCAATGTCCCCACCGCGGCCGCGCCCGCCCACGACGCCGCCTGGATTACCTGACGTAGCGGGCGGCGGCATAGTGATGGCATCGGGCACCCGCGTGGGCACTACCAACCCGCGCGACGATTGCGTGGCCCTGGGCGCCGGGCCAACCGAGTCCCGGCCGCCAGTGGCTCCCGCGGTGGCCACGTTGACGTACGCCACCTTCTCTTCTAATGGCGGCGCCGTTGACGGTGAACGGAGGCCCGAGAAATCGTAGTGGAATGCAGCGTTCAGGATCGCGAAGGCAACCACCACGTGAATGGCGATCGACAGCAGCAGGGGCAGCGGTTCGCGACGCGACGACTTCATGCAGCGCCCACCATCATGCCGGCGAGCACGCGGCCCGCGCGTTCCGCGGCCTGCGCGATGCGCTCCGGCGACGTGATGAAGCTGATGCGGAAGAACCCTTCTCCGCCCGCCCCGAACGACGAGCCCGACATGACGATGACCCCTTCGTCCTCCAGGAGGCGCTCCGCAAAGGTCGCGGAGGGCACGCCGTCGGGCAACTTGATCCACAGGTACATCGTGGCCAGCGGCACTTCGCACTCGAAGCCAGCGGCACGGAATGCGGTGACCGCCGCGTCGCGACGCTGCTTGCAGGTTGCGACATTCTGCGGGACGAACGTCTCCCAGCTCTCCAGGGCGGCAACGCCCGCGGCCTGAATCGCCATGAACTGCCCGGTATCGACGAACGACTTCACCTTGGCAAGCGTGCGTGCGACTTCCGGGCGCGCCACGGCCCAACCGCACCGCCAGCCGGTCATGTTGTACGTCTTGCTCAGGGAATGGAACTCGACGGCGACGTCGCGTGCGCCGTCCACCTGGAAGATGCTGGGCGGCACATAGCCGTCGAACGCCATCTCGGAATACGCGTTGTCGTACACGAGCAGGATATCGCGTTCCCGGCAGGTCTTCACGACACGCTCGAGATATTCGATGGGGGCGACAGCGGCCGTGGGATTGTTCGGATAGTTCAGGTACAGGATGCGGGTGCGATCCAGCACTTCTGCGGGAATCTCGTCGAGCTCGACGAGAAACTTCGTCCGCGGCCGCAGGGGATAGCGATAGGCCTCGCCGCCGCCCAGCAACGTGCCGCCCTGATATGCGTTGTAGCCCGGCTCGGGAATAATGCCCACCGCGCCCGCTTCCATGTACGCAAACGCCAGGTGCGAGATGCCTTCCTTGGACCCGATGAGCGGCACCACCTCGGTAATGGGATCACAGGTGACACCAAAGCGGCGCTGCATGAAGGCACTGACTGCCTCGCGATACGGCAGGTATCCCATGCCGAAGCCATACCGGCTCATGCTGGGCTCCGCCACCGCGGCCTGCATACGCGCGAGAGCGGCGGCTGGCGGCGCGAGGTCCGCGTCGCCGGCGCCCAGGTCGATGACGTCCACACCGCGCGCGATCAATTCCCGCTTGCGCTGGGGAATGGTCGCGAGTGGATACTCCGGCAGGGTCACGAAGCGCTGGGCGAACGGTGGCACTATTCGTCACGGGTGACAGGGTTGCTGACTCGGCTCACGCCGGCGATCTCCACTTCTACCACGTCGCCCGGTGAGAGGGTCCCTACTCCTCCTGGCGTTCCCGTCAGCACGAGATCGCCAGCCTCCAGCGTCATGATATCGGAGATGTACGACAACAACGCGGGAATGTCGAATACCATGTCGCGTGCGCAACCCTCTTGCCGAACCGTGCCGTTGACGCGACACGAGAGGGTGAGCGACGTGAGCGAGTCGGGCACGTCTCCGATCAGCCCCACGGCGCAGAACGTATCGAAGCCTTTTGCGCGAGTCCACTGTCCATCGGACTTCTGGAGGTCGCGCGCAGTCACGTCGTTCGCGGCTGCAATTCCCGACACGGCCGCCCTCGCTTCGTCAGCGGTGGCCCGGCGCAATCGCCTGCCGACGACGACACCGATTTCCCCTTCGTACTCCACTTGCTTGGACACCGTTGGAAGCCGAATGGATTCTCCGTGGCGGATGATGCTCGACGGCGGCTTCAGGAAGATGAGGGGCTCTTTCGGGACGTCGTTGCCGAGTTCCCGCGCGTGTGCGGCATAGTTGCGACCCACGCAGACAATCTTCGAGGGGGCGAGGTTGGGCATCGGTGAAAAGTAATGGAGTCAGGGCGAGTAGAATTCCCTGACTCGCTCCACCACGACACTCCAGCGCCCGATCACCCTCCGCGCCTCCGGCAGTGCCGCCAGGAGTTCCCCTCCATAGCGCTTCGTCACGATTCGTGAATCCGCGATGACCACGACGCCGCGATCCGTGCTCGTGCGAATCAGGCGTCCGAACCCCTGCTTCAGTCGCAGCGATGCGTGCGGCAGCATGTACTCCGCAAATGGGTCGCCACCGCGTGCGACAATCGCCTCGCACTGCGCCGCCGTCACGGGTTCCGTTGGCACGCGGAAGGGGAGCTTGGCGATGACGAGGCCACGCAACGCGTTGCCCGGTACATCCACACCTTCCCAGAACGATGCCGTACCGAGGAGGATGGCGCGGCCGGAGTCGCGAAAGCGGGCAAGCAGCGTGTCACGGCTCTCCTCTCCGTGCACGAGCAAAAGCCAGCGACGCTCGATTCCGCGCGCGCGCAACTCCACCGCAAGCTGCCGTACCTCGCGGTGACTGGTGAACAGCACGAACAGGCCAGCATCCGATGCCTCCGCCACGTCGAGCACGATGCGCGTGACGGCGGCGCGGTGCGCGTCGGCATCGACATTGGGCGCGGGGATGTCGGACGGAATGGCGAGCAGCGACTGCGTGTCGAAATTGAAGGGCGATGGAAACACGGCCGTCGTCGGCACGAGCTCCGCGTCGTCCAGGCCGAGCCGAGCCGCCAGGAAATCGAACCGGTGGGAGTCCGATGCCACGCCACCGGTGGACGCCGTGAGCGTGGCGCTCGTGACGATGGTGCTGTCGAGACGCTTGAAGAGGTCCTCGCGGAGAATGGGCGCCAGGTCGAGCGGTACGCTCGAGAGGGCGACCGACTTCTCGCGGCCGCGCACCTCGATCCACCGGATACTGTCGTCGTCGGCGGGCGGGGTGAGTGCGCGGCGCAGGCCATCGCCCGCGGTCTGGAGGCGCCGCGTCACCGATCGCAGCTCATTCATCAACGGCGCAAGTTCCTCGTCCAGCCGCGTGCTGCCTTCGATGCGCTCGCGCACGAGCGCCAGGCCCTGGTGCAGGAGTTCGATCTCACCCAGCGTATCCTCGAGGGCGAGCGACAAGCCAGCCTTCCAGATCCTGTGCGTCGCAAACGCCTGCGTGAGGCGAACGACTGGTTGGCCCGCCTCCTCGATGAAGCCGTCGAGCAGGTCGAACAGGAGGTCGCTCTTCAGGCGCAGCGCGGCCACCGAGGGAGCGAGCTTCGCCTCGAGGAGGTCGAGACTCGCCGTGCTCAAAAGATCCTTGCTCGCCGCCAACCGCATGCCGAGTGCAGGCAGCAGGCCCTTGCCGCGCCGATCGAGGCGACCCACCAGGCGCTGCAATCCGCGGCGCGTCACCGTGCAGCCCAGGTGCGTCGCCGCGGCGTCTTCCAGATGATGTCCCTCGTCCACGACGAGGCGGCTGTACGCGGGCAGCACCGCCGCGTCGTCCCAGTTCTGGGCCGCACGACGCACCGCCAGGTCGGCCAGCAGCAGGTGGTGGTTGACGACGATGACGTCCGCTTCGGCCGCAATGCGCCGCGCCTTGAACACGAAGCACGATTCGAAGTGCTCGCATTTCACGCGCGTGCACACGTCCGGCTCGGCAGACACTTCATCCCACACTTCCGAACGCGGGGGGACGGGCAGGTCCGCGAGCGAGCCGTCGGATGTGCGCGCAGCCCATGCCGAGAGCGTCGCGAGTTCCGCGGCCATACCATCCTCGAAGAGTTGCGCCGCGCCACTCGTGGCCTGCTCGAGGCGTGCCTTGCAGAGGTAGTTGCGCCATCCCTTGAGCAACGCGAAGCGCACCTTCTGGTCCGTGAGCGCGAGAGCGAGGAATGGCAGATCCTTGCCGACGAGCTGCTCCTGAAGGTTGATCGTGTTGGTGGACACCACGGTGCGCTCGCCGTTCGCCGCGGACCACCGAAGAGCGGGCACGAGGTAGCCGAGCGACTTGCCGACTCCCGTACCCGCTTCGAGCAAGCCGACGCCGCCTTCGTTGTAGACGCGTGCGATGGTCGCCGCCATCTCGCGCTGGCTCGTGCGATCCTCGTAGCGCAGATGCTGGCGGGCAATGGCCCCATCGGGGCCGAGGTCGTGCGCGATGGCGACTGGATCCAGGCGGCTCAGCTTCTCGGCGGCTGGCACCTCGACCACGACGTAGAGCTTCTTCGCGTCGTTGTCGATGATGCCGAAGCCCACGCCCTCGTCGTGCATCCGCGCCGCGACGTCGTAATCGGGGCCGGATGGCTCGAGCACCCCGGACGGGTGATTGTGGACGAGCATTTCCCCGCGCTTCGCGAAGCCGGGCAGCGCGAGCACGCTGCCCACGTCGCCGCGCGCCACCACTCGGCCCGTGAGTACCCTGCCCTCGTCGTCGATGGAGCAGACAAAGCACACCTCGCGGCCGCCGGCCATGCGGATCGAGGCGCGCATGGCCGCGGAGGCGGATTGGGCGATCCTGTTGGCGGACGGAGGCTTTGGGGCGGGCCTGGGCACCCCTGAACATACACCGAAAGACCCTCTCAAGTCAGTCAGTCTCACAGTCTGACCGTCAGACTCGAGGTCTGGCCGGCAAGAACTAGGTCTTCAGTGGTTTCTTCCGTGCTGCCGGAAACAGCACGTTGTTGAGTATCAATCGGTAGCCCGGACTCGACTTGTGCAGCGACAAGTCCGTCGGCGGATTGCCGATGGCATGCTGCGGATCTTCGGGATCATGGCCGCCGAGGAACGTCCAGGTGCCCTTGCCGTAATCACCGTGGAGGTACTTCACCCACGGCGCGCCCTCTTCCGTCGCGAGGATCACGTCCCCCGGCTTGAGCGTGGCCTTGGTGAAGCTGGTGGTCACGCCGTAGTAATCGTTCACGACGCTCCGGTGGTTCTGCACCAGCATGCTCGGCACCGGATCGAACTTGGCGGAGAAGTTGAAGAGCGTGAAGGTGCCGAGCGGCTGTCGGCGGCCCGGCACGTTGACCTGGTGTCCGTCGATGTCGCTCATGGAATTCACGAATGGCGAGTGCTCGAGATGGGCGTCCTTGAACGCCAGCGCGCGCTTCCAGTTCATGCGCGCGTCGGCATCGGGGTCCATTGGCGAGCCATCGGAAAATTCACCGGCGATGTCCACGTCGTGCCCGGCGATCGCGAGTTCGAGCGTTTCGGTGGCGCCGCACATCGCAAAGAGAAAGCCGCCTCGCTCGACGAAGGCACGGATGCGTTCAGCCACGTCCTTCTTGAGGCCCGGAACGCTGGCGTATCCGAGCTTCTTCGCAATCGCTGCGTTCTTCGCGACCATGTCGCGAAACCAGGGCGCATCGCGGTAGCCGAGCTGGAACTTGTTGAACTGTCCCGTGAAGTCCTCGTGGTGCAGGTGCAGCCAATCGTACTTCGAGAGGTCACCCGCCTCCACTTGTTCGTCGTAGATCGCGGTGAACTCGATGCCGGCGTACTTGAGCGCGAGTGCCACAGCGTCGTCCCCCGGCTGGGCGTCCTGGGGCGTGTAGACCGCGATGCGCGGCGACTTTTCCAGCGGCACACTTTCCATGTTGCCCGACGACATTTCCTTGCGCAGCGCGCCGAGCTGCGCGTCGTTCACGGATTCCGTGGAGATGCCGTCGAGCGCGGCGCGACGCCGCAGTTCCGGCGCGTCCGGCAGCAGGAACGACCCGCCGCGGTAGTTGAGCAGCCACTCGGCCTGGACGCCCGTCTTCATGGCGTAGTAGGTGAGGCCGTAGGCCTTCAGGTGGTTGGTCTGCCCGTCATCCATCGGGATGAGGAGGCGTTGCGCACGCGCCATCGATGGCGCTGCAGGAACAGCGAGCAGAACGGCGAGCACAGTCTGTCGAAACGTGAACGAAGGCATCAGAAACCTGGCGGAACCGCGCCGCGCGCCATTTCCAGCTCGCGCCGCGCCTGGGGAAGGAGCGCACTTTGCGGCGCACCGAGAATGAGATGCTCCAGGTGCGTCGCCGCTGAAGCGGTGTCACCTCGACGCCGAAGCACGCGCGCCCATTCGAGTTCGCTTTCCACTGCCTCGGGTGCGGCTGGATGCTCCGCCACGATGCGCGCCCAGATGGGAATGGCCTCATCCGGAGCGGCGGCGCGGAGCCGTGCCGCCACGAGCAGCAGAGCCGGCGCGACTTCTGGATGCTGTACGGCCGCGACAACGAATGCCGCCGAGGCCTTGCCGCTGTCGCCGCGAGCGAGCGAGAGGAACGCGGCACCAAGCTCGGGGGCCGTATCGCCGCGTGCGCGCGCCACGATGCCCATGGCGAGCGCGAGGTCAGCGCTCGGTTCGCGCACCGTGCGGAGCAACGAGCGGGCCGCGTTGAGTTGCCCGTCAAA